>CAMLKS010000296.1 GCA_946480675.1 uncultured Bacteroidota bacterium | reverse complement strand
ACCAGTATGCTAAGGCAAACAGCGCAGGCCGGGAAGTAAAAGTATTGATAGATGACATCCTTAAATGAATCGTAAACCAGCTTGTAGCGCGATACATCTGTAAGCTTGGCAAGGGTGCTTTGATCCTGCCCGTTCACAATATCATTTGCCGGGGCATAAGCTATCTTGAAAAAAAGAAGCGTAAGCAAAGGCAGTGCAATGCCCGATAATGCATACCGGATATGCGGCTTTGAAAACAAGGTGCGTGCATGGAAGGTGAGGAACAGGCAGGAGAATAGAATGCCTTCGTTTTTGGTCCACATAGCAGCACCGAGCAGAAATGCAGTGACAGCAGCCATCTTTTTATCCTCCTTAATGCTATCAACAGCAATGCAGGCAGCGAGATAGAAGAATGCCAATAATACATCGGCCAGTTGATAAGCACCCTGCATTATAAATGTATCATCGGTAGCGAAATACCATAGGGCCAGGATGGCTAAGATGAAGTTGCGGGTATGTAGCTGCAGGTATATGAGCAGCGGTATGAGCAGGGTGATAGCAAAATGAAAACTGAATGCTGTATATATTACGTCGCCCTTACCAAAAATATTGTTTAAGAAAGCTATTGTATTTGGCAGCAGCAAAGGGTAGTCGGGGTGCGCGTGCAGTGTGTTTTGAAACATGTTTTGCCACGTAGCCGCGTTTTGCAGGTAGGTGGCATGCAGGTTCCAGATGGCCCAGGCATCCCATACGCCGTACTTTTGTACCAGTTCCAAAGTCTTTGTGGCAATGAGGAATAAACCGATAGCAATGATGGCCAGGTGGGTCCTGTTGGGTGACGTGTCCGTTTCTGTTTTGATACCGGCAGCCCATTTGCCGATGCCATAGCTGCCCGCAAGAAACAGCAGGACAATTACAAGGAATGGTAGGTGCAAAACCAAGCCATAGAAATACACGATGCTCGCAAAGCATACCCAAACACCCGACAGTAGTATGTATAAAGATGTCCTTTGCATTACATAGGTATAACCAGCCGGTAAATATAAAAGCTATCAGCAGCACTGTATAGCACGTGCGTAGCCGCAATGCGGTTTGTATCTGTAAGTGGCCTTATCTCTAAAACAGTATCTGCTTTAGAGAAAGGGCGATGCTGTAATACTATGGGTGCAAATGCATAGCGGGCCTTGAGCAACAGTTCGACATTATTGCTGTCGCCGCCATAAATGATATTACTATCGTGCAGGAGTGGTGCGATGCGCGATGCCTGTTGTTTCAGGGCATCTATATCTGTATGCTGCGTGCTTACCTGCTTGTAATAAAGCAGGGTAGTGACCGCTATTACCAGCGCTACTATCGATATGATATGCCATGGCTTCATTAATGCTAAAAGATAAGCATTAAATCATTTACAGAAATAGATAAACAGCTACGCTTTTTCCAGGTTGAAAAGGCTATCTACGAACTCTGCTTTGTTGAATATCTGCAGGTCTTCCATCTTTTCGCCTACACCTATATATTTTACAGGTATTTTAAACTGGTTGGCAATGGCTAATACCACACCGCCTTTAGCGGTACCATCCAGCTTAGTGATGGCGAGTGATGTGACATCTGTAGCGGCAGTAAATTGTTTGGCTTGTTCTAGTGCATTTTGCCCGGTGCTACCATCCAATACCAACAATACTTCGTGCGGAGCATCGGCCATTTTTTTGCCTACTACACGGCGTATCTTGCCCAGCTCGTCCATCAGGTAGGCTTTGTTGTGCAGGCGGCCAGCGGTGTCTATGATAACCACATCGGCATCTTTAGCTATACCGCTTTGCACGGCATCGAAAGCTACAGAGCCGGGGTCGCTGCCCATTTCTTTCTTTACGATATCTACGCCGGTGCGTTCGCTCCATATGGTCAGTTGGTCTACAGCCGCTGCACGGAAAGTATCGGCAGCACCCAGTACTACTTTCTTACCATTGCGCTTAAAGTTGTATGCCAGCTTGCCTATGGTGGTGGTTTTACCTACGCCGTTCACACCAACTACCAGTATCACATATGGCTTCTTTCCGGGGGGAATATCAAAGGTTTCAAATTCGTGAGAAGGGGCTTCTGTAAGCATGCCCATGATCTCTTCCTGCAATATGCGGTTGAGTTCAGATGTGCCCAGGTATTTATCTTTAGCTACGCGCTCTTCTATACGCTTGATGATGGCTACGGTGGTATCTATACCCACGTCAGCACCTACCAGGGCATCTTCTACCTGGTCCAGTACTTCTTCATCTACCTTATCCTTTCCAGCAATGGCTTTTGTTATCTTGGAAAAGAAGCTCTCTTTCGTCTTTTTCAGTCCCTCGTCCAGTGCCTCTTTCTGTTCCTGCTGTTCTTTATTTCGCTTAAAGAGTTTATCGAATAAGCCCATGATCAATATAAAATGTAAAAGGTAAACATGCTTAGCGCAAGCGAAGTTAGTGTTTTATAACATGTAATGTAACCGCTATACAGCCGCATATATAGTAAAAGGCTAAACCGGAGTTTAGCCTTTAGTATCATTATGGGTCTATGGCCCCTTCCAGTATGTCTATTTTTTCTACAAAGGCCATCGATTTTTCCATGTACACATCTGCAGGTTCAGTGTTTTTTATGTCCACATCTTCCAGCAGGCGTGTATTATCAAACACGTGGCCCAGTTCCATAAAGCCCAGGTAGGGGTCAAGACCGGTGAAAAGTAACCTCAGCTTGCCTTTATCTTCAAAGGTTTCGTGCCAATAATCCAGGTAGTTCTTATACGTATACAGTTCGCTTTCCGGTGCCAGCCTGTCTTTGGTCCAATGCTTTACCTGGTTCAGCATCGATTTGTTGATGAAATTGAACGGCGGCATATCATCAAAATAAGATGACAGCATTTTAGAAAGCCTGAGTGCTGTAGTAGCACCTGCTTCGCCAGCAGATATGTGGTAAACCGTGTGGTTGCGCTTAGCAAACAGCAGTGCCACAATAGCATCGGCAGCATAGTTTACCGGTATAATGTCGAGCTGCGAATGCTCGTTTACCGGTATCAATCGCAGGTGGTTGATAGTAGCCATTGCCCACAGTATAACTGGGGAGCGTGGCATGATAGGACGGCTATCGCCCATGATGATGGACGGGCGTGCTATCAGTATTTTATCTTCAGGCAGATGCTCGCGTATGATGAGCTCGCCTTTCATTTTGGTGTAAGTATATTTTACAAGGTGCGTGGCTTCCAGGTTAGGCGACTCATCCTCGTACACCACGCGGTGGGTAACATCTTTGCCGCAAATGGTTGCAGTACCTATATATAGGAAGGTTTGCAGGTGTGGTAGCTGTTTTGCCCATAACAGTATCTTAGTTAGGCCGCCGATATTGGCTTTTTCAACCTGCTCATCATTGAAACGAGAGAACGATGTATTGGCTGCTGAGTGCAGTACAACATCTACATCTTCCAATTGTTTATTATGCTTCAGCGTTTCGGTAAGGTTGTCATCAAACAAATTTCCCAATACAGGTACTATTTGTTCTTCATTATACGCATCACCATGCAGGGAAAATACTTTCTTTAAACGCTCGGTGGCTTGCTCTATAGTAGCAGAACGAAGCAGGCAATATATTTTCTTTACCTCACTGCGTTTTGAAAGGGTTACCAGCAATTCTCCGCCTACAAGTCCTGTTGCTCCTGTTAAAAATATATTCATAAATGGGGGTCACGCTAGGCAGGTATATAGATATACCCGTTGTTTCATAATATAATAATATAAATAAGTGAGCCGCAAAGTTAACTTTTTATAGGCATTTTATTGAATGCACTCATAACAAAAAGGCCGGTATAGAAACCGGCCTTTTGTTGTTGGTAATGAATT
>CAMLKS010000295.1 GCA_946480675.1 uncultured Bacteroidota bacterium | reverse complement strand
GCCGCCTGCCGCGAAAATGGCAAGCTGCGTATAGAAGGTAAAGAGTATATAGTGCAGGATGGCGATGTATTACACTTCAGGTTTAATGTATAATTACAGCTACTATTATAAATAAAGCCCGTTCATACGAACGGGCTTTATTATTTATGCTGGTTAAAGAACTATCCTTCAGCTACGCTATTTTCATATACCGGGTGGTTATGTCCATTGCGACGTTCCTGTGCTTCTTTTGCAGCTTTTATAAAGGCTACAAACAGGGGATGCGGGTTTTCAACCGTGCTTTTATACTCCGGGTGAAACTGCACACCTACATAGAATGGATGGTCCTGCACTTCTACTACTTCTACCAGTCCGGTTTTAGGATTTTTACCTACCGGTATCATGCCTGCTTTTTCGTAGGCATCCATGTATTCATTATTAAACTCGTAACGGTGGCGGTGGCGCTCGTTGATATGTGTAGAACCGTAAATGGCAGCCGCACGTGAATCGGAACGCAGTTCGCACTCATAAGAACCCAAACGCATGGTACCGCCCATTTGGGTAATATTTTTCTGCTCTTCCATCATGGCTATTACCGCATCGCTGGTATCGGGGTTCATTTCAGTAGAGTGTGCCTTGCCCATTTTCAATACGTTGCGTGCAAACTCTACGCACGCCATTTGCATACCCAGGCATATACCAAAGAAAGGTATTTTGTTTTCGCGGGCATAACGTATGGCATCTATCTTACCTTCTATACCACGGCTACCAAAACCGGGGGCTACCAATATGGCATCCAGGTTGTGCAATTTTTCTATCGCATTTTCCGGTGTCAGGTATTCAGAATGGATGTTGCGCACCTCTACTTTGCACTCATTCATAGCACCTGCATGTATCAGTGCTTCCAGTATCGATTTATAAGCATCCTGCAGCTCTACATATTTACCTATCAGGCCGATGGTTACTTTCGATTTAGGATAACGCAGTTTGTTCAGGAACTCTTTCCACTTCGTCATATCCGGGTCGTTACCCTTTGGCATGTTCAGCTTTTGCAGGCATATCTCATCCAGCCTTTCGCGCATCATTTCCAACGGTACGCCGTAAATGGTATCGGCATCCATGGCTTCTATTACTGCATCCTGTGTTACGTTGCAGAACAAGGCTATTTTCCTTTTCAGGTCTTTATACAGCGGCTCTTCCGTGCGGCACACCAACACATCGGGATTCAGCCCGTGCTCGCTCATCATTTTCACAGAGTGTTGTGTAGGTTTTGTTTTCAGCTCTTTTGCCGCTTTCAGGTAGGGTATCAGGGTCAGGTGGACTACCAGTGCATTGTCATCACCCATTTCCCATTTCAGCTGGCGAACCGCCTCTATGTATGGCAGCGATTCAATATCGCCCACCGTGCCACCCAGCTCAGTTATAACGATGTCATATTTATTATCTTTTCCCAGCAAGGTGATTCGGCGCTTTATCTCGTCCGTAATGTGCGGGATAACCTGCACGGTTTTACCGAGATATGCACCCTCACGCTCCTTATTAATAACGTATTGATATATGCGGCCGGTAGTTACATTGTTCGCCTGCGATGTAAATGTGTTCAGGTAGCGTTCATAGTGCCCCAGGTCCAGGTCGGTTTCCGCACCATCCTCCGTTACATAGCACTCGCCATGCTCGTAAGGGTTCAGAGTGCCCGGGTCCACATTGATGTACGGGTCAAACTTTTGGATAGTGGTACGAAATCCACGTGCCTGTAACAATTTCGCCAGCGATGCTGCAATAATTCCTTTTCCTAATGAAGACGTAACCCCTCCGGTTACAAAAATATACTTGGTCATAACGCTCCTGTTTTTTGCAGACCGGTAGCGCAGCTATAAATATTACAATAAAATCTGGGAAGTAGCTGTTGCGGTCGCACAAAGATAAAAACTAACCCAGCATTAAAAAAATATTCTCTCTCATTTAGCTAACATCTGTGTATAACTTACAATTACTGCAACAAAAAATTAATTAAAAATCCCCCTTTTCATTTAGTATTTTTTAACATTTATAATTTTCATATCCACAACAATAGCAGCACATTTGTCACGTTAGTGTAATAAACCACTAATGCCCCCAATGCGCCACTTATCCACCCTCTTATTACTGGTATGCTTATGCACCGGAGCCATGGCACAGTCCTATACCATAAAAGGTACGGTAGCCGATACGCTCAATGATAACAAACTGCCCAATGCCTGCATTACCGTGATGCGGGCGCGCGATTCGGTCATGGAATCGTTTACGCGCACTAAGGAGGACGGTAGTTTTTCCGTAAAAACCAAGGCAAAAGGTAAGTACCTTATTATGGCCACCTTTCCCGGCCTTGCCGATTATGTAGATATTATAGAAATAAAAGACGACACCCCGTTTGATATGGGGTTGGTACCCATGGTATCAAAAACCCATCTGCTGCAGGAGTTTGTCTTAACGCAACAATATGCAGCCATCAAAGTGAAGGGCGATACTATAGAATACCTTGCCGATAGCTTTAAAACCCGCGATAATGCAACTGTAGAAGCTTTGCTGAAAAAACTGCCGGGCATACAAGTAGATAAAAACGGACAGATAGTAGCCCAAGGCGAAAAAGTGCAGAAAGTATTGGTAGATGGAGAAGAATTTTTTACCGATGATCCGGCTGTGGTTACCAAAAGTCTACAGGCAAAGGCGGTAGATAAAGTGCAGGTATTTGATAAGAAAAGTGAACAGGCAGAATTTACAGGTATAGACGATGGTGAGAAAACACGTACCATCAACCTGCAACTGAAAGATGATAAGAAGAGAGGCTATTTCGGTAAAATAATAGCAGGCGGTGGTACGGGTGACCAGCAATCTTTTTTCGAGAACCAGGCTATGTTCAATGCCTTTAAAGGCAAACGTAAGTTATCCGCGTTCGGTATTATGGCCAATACAGGTAAGGTAGGTTTAGGCTGGGAAGATCGTGATAAGTTTGGTGGCGGCGGTGGCGGCGTTACCGAGGTAACGGATGACGGGGGCATCATGACTTACTATAATAGTGATGATGATGATTTTGAAAGCTGGAACGGCACCTATAATGGGCAGGGTTTACCACGGGCATGGACTGGTGGGCTCCACTATTCCAACAAATGGAAGCAAGACAAACATCACCTGGGCGGCAACTACCGCTATGGAAAACAGGATATAGAAACAACTACCAATACACTTACAGAGTATTCATTACCCAATGATAAAAAGAACTTTAACAGTCAAACCAAAGATGTATATAGCGTAGGCCAGCGCCACCGTGGTGATGGATTGTACGAATGGAAGATGGATTCCACATCTACCCTGAAGGTGACAGCCAATGCGGGTTATTCTAATACTAAATCTACATCTGTTTATAATGCAGATAACCGTAATGAACTGGATTCATTATTGAGCACCAACGATCGTCGTGTTACCAGCGATGCAACAACGAAGAGTATTAACTCGACACTGGACTGGCGCAAGAAGTTCAAAAAGAAAGGAAGAACGCTATCTGTAAATATTTCTGAAAGGTATCGGGAAACCATGAGCGACGGATTGCTGCTATCGACCAACATCTTATATGAGCGTGACAGCAATACAGGTAGCCTGCTATCAACAAAACGAGATGAAACCGACCAGCAGAAACAGAATGAGAACACTACCTTATCATTAAGTTCACGCTTGTCTTATACCGAGCCGCTATCTAAAGTTACTTTCCTGGAAGTGAACTATGCTTTTAAAGTAGATAATAACAGTGCCAAGCGTGAAACGTATAATAAGAAAAATCCGTTTGGCGATGTGTACGACACGCTGGATAGTACGTTTAGCAATAACTAT
>CAMLKS010000294.1 GCA_946480675.1 uncultured Bacteroidota bacterium | reverse complement strand
CTTGGATTATATATGTGGGCATAAAAGAGAGTAAGCGTACTACCAATGCCATGGTAATACTGAAAATGGCAGTGATAGCCCTTGTGATAGTAGCAGGAGCCTTTTATGTAAAGCCGGAGAACTGGCACCCTTTCCTGCCCAATGGTATGAGTGGTGTGCTGGCGGGCACGGCGGCCGTGTTCTTTTCCTATATAGGGTTTGATGCGATAAGCACTACTGCCGAAGAATGCCGCGATCCACAGCGCGACCTGCCAAGAGGTATGTTTTACTCGCTGATAGTTTGCACGATAGTATATGTACTGATAGCACTGGTGCTCACAGGTATGGTGAGCTATACAGAACTGAACATTGGCGACCCGCTGGCATACGTGTTTGAAGCAAACGGTATGGGCTGGCTGGCTGGTGTTATAGCGGTAAGTGCAGTAATAGCTACTGCCAGTGTGCTGCTGGTATTCCAACTGGGGCAGCCACGTATATGGATGAGCATGAGCCGCGATGGTTTGCTGCCGCCAATATTTTCACGCATTCATCCTAAGTTTAAAACACCTTCATTTTCTACTATACTTACGGGCATACTGGTGGGTATCCCTGCCCTGTTCCTGAATCTTACTGTAGTGGTAGACCTGTGTAGCGTAGGTACGCTGTTTGCCTTTGTGCTGGTATGTGGTGGCATTCTGCGACTGCAGCAACAACGCAAAAAACTGATAGCCAACGGTGGTACACCCCCACCCGATAGCAAATTCAAAACGCCATATATAAATGGCAAGTGGATAGTGCCTGCATTGTTCCTTACTACTATTATACTATGCAATATGTATTACCCGGGTGGTGTGGCAGGTTTCTTCAACCGTAGTGATGCTGCGGGATGGGAAGGCATCCGGGAGAAAGTGCCTTATATCATGTTCGGGCTGGTATTCCTGGTAATGACGATACTATCATTTGTAAACAGCTATTCGCTGATACCCGTACTGGGTTTCCTGTGCTGCTCTTACCTACTGTGCGAAAGTGGCACCAGCAACTGGGAACGTTTCCTGCTGTGGCTATTTGCGGGATTGGTAGTGTACTTCCTATATGGAAGGAGAAAGAGTAAACTGGCAAATTAGTAAAATCGAGACACAATAAACCCGTTGAGGCACTGCATGGGTTGAGCATCGGTATGCGAATTAACGCAGCACCAGTTCCAGAAATCTATCTGTAGTATAAGTAGCCAATTGCCCACTGGGACCATAAAGTGTGTAGTCGCAACCATGTGTAGCCCATGGCAGCGTAAGCAGGTAGTGCTTTACACCTGCAGCCTGTAGTTTAGTGCCTAGCCTTGTGCTATGCTCGTAAGCACATAGCGGGTCTGTAATACCGTGTATGCTGAGGGTGGGTGGTATATTGGCATTCACATTCTCTACTGCGGAGCTGTAAATATATTCTTTAGGTAGTTGTTTATAAGTACCACCAATATAATTCTCAATTATCTTGCAGGAATTAAATACCATCCTATTTGCAGGATTGTGATAACCCCATATCATATCTGCCGGGCCATAGTAATTAATAACACCTTTTATAGACGGGTCTTGTAAAGTATAACCTGCTACCATAGCTATCTGCGCCCCTGCGGAGCGGCCTAATAACACAATGCGATTGGTATCAATACTTAGTTCCTTGCTTTTCAATTTCAGGTAGCGTATAGCAGCTGCTACATCTTCTATAGGTGCAGGGAAATGCTTTTGAGAAGCCAATCTGTAATTGATGCTAGCCACATGATAACCTTGCCTGGCAAGATGGGTATTTAGTTCGGGTAGTTGTTTGTTATCACCCCCACTCCACGAGCCACCGTGTATCACGATTACCAATGGATGCTTGCCAGATGCCTGTGCTGCGTAGAAATCAAGACTTAAAGCCTTGTCATTGTAGCTGGTATAGGTATGTGCTACGGGTGTTATTTGCTTATCGTTAAGTCCGTTGAATGTATGCCATATACTATATGGATTCGATGGCTTATCGCTTGTGGTATTGTATGCGCTGTTGAAATCCGTATCTATCGTTTTTGCTACTAGCATTGCCCTTACTACAGTAGATAGAAACACCAGCATTGCCATTGCACTTACTACTGTGCCTGCTGTATAGTAGGCAGGGTTCCCCCACTTCACCATCACCAATAGCAATGATACACCTGCAAACACCCACCAGAACTCTGTAACCAGTATGGCCATATACCACAGGTATAGCATAGGTGCCCGCCAGAAGCATAGCAGTGATAACAACAACAGGACAATCGATAAGATCAACCGCAACATGATGCGCGAAGGTATAGCATGCAATTGAGAATATTATTGCCCTATATTTGAAGCCGATGTACACCGCGCTTTACAACCATATACGCAAGTATATAGCCTTTACCGATGCCAATGCAGCGGCACTGGAGCCCTTCCTGTATATGAAAGAAGTGAAGCGCAAAGAGATACTGCTGAAACCCGGGCAGGTATGCCGCGAGCATTACTTTGTAAAGAAGGGACTGGTACGTATGTATCTTTTAGATGAAAAGGATACTGAAAAAATAACCACTTTTGCCATAGAGAACTGGTGGGTGACGGATAACGATAGCTTTATAACCGGGCAGCCTACCGAATACCATATGCAGGCGGTAGAACCCACCGAACTGATATATATAAAAGCAGGCGAGCGAGATGAACTCTTTAAAGCCGTACCTGCCTACGAAAGCTATACCCGCATAATAGCAGAGCGTGCATTGGTGGCTTACCAACGCCGTGTCAACTTCATCAATATGATGAGTGATGAAGAGCGCTATCGTTTCTTTGCCGAATCATTCCCCGGCTTTTTGCAACGTGTGCCGCAATATATGCTGGCATCTTACCTGGGCTTCACGCCACAGTTCATGAGTAAGATAAGGGCGAAGCGATAGCCGATTTCTTAAACTGGTTTCATTTTTTGAGAGTATTGCTTGTTGCACCTTTGTGCTATCAAAAACAAATAACAATGAGCAACAGAGTTAACATCGCAACGATAGCACCGGAAGCTTACAAAGCCATGATGAGCTTAGAGAAGTACCTGCACGGTTCAGGGTTATCACCTATTCATAAGCACTTAGTAAAAATAAGGGCATCGCAAATAAACGGCTGTGCATTTTGTATAGATATGCATACTAAGGAAGCGCGTAAGGATGGCGAAACCGAGCAACGTATATACTTGCTGAATGCATGGCGCGAAGTGAAGGGTTTATATACACCCGAAGAGAAAGCTATATTAGCACTAACTGAAGAAGTAACGCACATAAGCAATACAGTATCAGATGCCACCTATGATGAACTTACTAAATACTTCGATGAAAACTATATTGCTGCGCTGTTGATGGCGGCCGTTACCATCAATGCATGGAATAGGATAGCTATCAGTACGGAAATGCAACCGGCTTAGAACATGTTCGTTTCAGGTAAATGTTTACTACCCGGCAAGATAGCCGGGTAGTTTTGAATAAAGGAAACGTTAAACATAGATATTGCTGATGTTGGTTAGCAATGGCATGTTAAAAAATAACTATCTTAGTCATGAACAATATAGATGCATATTATGAAATACACGATACCATCTGTTGCTGTACTGGCAATAAGCCTGATGTCAATGGGCTGCGTGAGCCAGAAAAAATACAAGGAACTGCAATCGCGCTACAATGGTTTGCAGAAAACTTCTCAGAACAAGAATGATGAACTGAACCAGTGCCAGGGTGACCTGACTGCTGCACGCACACGCGTAACAGGATTAGAAGAGCAACTGGCTGCTGAACGTACTAACCTAAAACAACTGCAGGATGCGTTGGATAAATGCCTTACCGCATCCAGCCAGGGAAGCGT
>CAMLKS010000293.1 GCA_946480675.1 uncultured Bacteroidota bacterium | reverse complement strand
ACTGAACCAATCGGGTGGGGTAATTACAGCAGCCAATACAAAAATGATGAGTATGGCATACCTGCGCTTGCTCCTCATTAGCTGAGGGGTGAGTAACCCAATGCGCGACAGGAAGAAAACTACGATAGGTAATTCAAAAACAACCCCCATACCCAGTATGAGGTCGCTCATCGTATCGTAATAATTTGATATGGTGATAATATTTTTGAACAACGGGCTTAGTTGATACGTAGCAAAGAAGTTGATGGTAAAAGGTGTAACTATATAGTAGGCAAATAGTACTCCTGTAAAGAACAACAATGAGCTCCAGAAAACGACACCGCGTGCGTATTTTAGCTCGCTCGGTTTTAGTGCCGGCTTAATGAACCTCCAGAATTCCCAAAACACGTATGGAAAAGCTACGATGAACCCTACCATAAAAGAGGTGGAAAAGCTCATCATAAATTGGCCCGATAGCTGTGTATTTTGAAACTCGATATTAAAATCCTGCAGGCATAGTACATCCGTACCTATTTTCTGGCCCAACTTGCAAAGCACCCTGTATGATATAAAATCAGGGTGCGCCGGCCCCATAATGATGCCATCCCAAACACGTTCTATGTTGAAGAAAACAACGATAGATGCAATGATAACAACCGCCAGAGCGCGTATGATATGCCACCGCAATTCTTCTATATGATCTACAAAAGCCATTTCGGCCTTTGTATTCTTCTGCCTGCTATTTAAAAACTTATCTACTACGCTCACAGCAGCATTTTATATTAGGGCGCTAAGTTATGCAATAAACCCGTTTTGCACTACGCAGCATATATCCGATAATAAAAAGCAGCGGGTTTCCGCTGCCTTCTAACTAAATGTATATGTACAAACTATTTCTTATATACTTTGATGGAACAAGTATAGTATTCCAGTTTTTCTATTTGCTGCTCCAGTGTCAGGTTATTCAGTTTGTTACTTTTTGACAGCTTGATGTTATTTGATTTTGGCAGCGACTGCACCAGGGTCATCAGTGCTTTAGAACTTACAGCATAGGTAGTTCCTTCGCTGGATGCATCTTTACCGGTTATCATAGCCACCACGTTACCGTTCGGGTCTATAATAGGCGCCCCGCTCTGGCCGGGATATGCCGGCATTTGCAGCCTGTATTGAGAAGAATCGCCATCAAAACCATTCTTTGCACTTATATATCCTTCGTTATATACGATCTCATCCTGAGGGAAGCCAAGGCTATAAACTTTGGTGCCCAGTTTCCTTTTGTTGGGTGCAAAAGAATAAGGAAGCTCCCCTTTACCAAAGCGGAAGTCTTTATCTTCTATTTTCAATATTGCTATGTCTGCCTTTTGGTCGTAACCTACAGTATAGGCTTTATGATAGCTACCATTGCGGCTTTGTATATATACAGAGTCCGCCCCTTCTGTCACGTGATAGTTGGTAACTAAGTAACCATCATTTGTAAGGGCAAAACCGGTACCGGTATAACGCACTTCAGCAGCAGGCGTATTTTGCTGTTGTTGCTGAATGTTGTCAATCAACCTGCTTTGAGAACGCTTGTATGTTTCAAGGTCGCGCTTCAGAAGGCTGTATTGCGATGCCATTTTGTTATTGTTATGCTGTGTTACCCACAGTGTGCTCAGCGATGTAAGCAGTGCAATACCTGCAGCTACCGCAGCGGTACGCCAGTAATGCTGATGCAATGGTATGGTGCGTAGTGGTTTGGCAGTTGCGGTGTTGGCAGCCTGTATATCTTTCAGGGTATTGCGAAAGCGGGCCTGTTTGCCGGCATCGTTCATAGAACGTATGACATTCAGGCACTCGTTAAATTCTGTAGCAAATGCACTATCACTAGCCTTCTTTTGCTCTAAAGCATCCAGTTCCTGCTGCGGTAGGGTACCGTCAGCATATCTTTCTGCCAATTGCCATATGTTATGCTCAGTCAACATAATTCGTACTCCTTATTTCACCCCGGCGTTATAAAAAATCTTACGCAAGCGGCCGAGGCATTTATACTTTTGAGTTTTTGCATTCTCAGGATTTGTGTATCCAAAACTGGTCGCAATATCCTGCATGCTCTTATCCTCATGATAAAAGGCCTTTAATAAAGACCTGCAAGGCTCTCCTAACTGTTCTAAAGCAGTATTCAACTGACTGTAGTACAACTCCCGCTCTTTGTGCGCATTAATATCGTCTTCATAAGCCCAATCCCTGTTGTCGTCGTATCCTGCACTGTCCGGCAATAATCCCGGTGATTTTTGCTGGCGGGCTATTTTTTTATACCATAAGTGTTTGCTTACGGCAAAAAGATAGGTACCAATCTTGCAGCTAAGCCGGAAAGACTCATCCTGCGATTTTTCGTACAGCACCACCATGGCTTCCTGGTATATATCAGCAGCATCCGGCTCAGCCCCCCCATTATTCTGTATCCATTTTGTAACAACAGGATAATGCTGGTTGTATATCTGCTCGGTAGCTACCCGGTCGCCCATCGCCAGGCTCGTCAACAACAATTGCTCTGTATCCAAATGACCTTGCACTTATTAATCCTGTTTTTTAAAAAAAGTAACCCTCTTTTTTGTAATATTTTATTCCGTTTTCAGGTGTGGCATCTTGGCGATATAAAGATAAGACACTCTAAAGGCTGTATGGCAAAAACAATTTTAAATGATTTAATTTATTGAAACCCAATACATTAAATTTAAATTTTCTGATTTTTTTAAATTTTTTAAAAAAATTTCCTGTTTCACCGGGTTACCTTTTCCTGTTTGCGGTATAAATTGGAAACATCTAAAAAAATTAAGTCATGAAATTCGTTAAATTAAGCATTTTCGCCCTGACTATGGGTCTGTTCGTAGCTTCTTGCGGTAACAGCGAATCTGAAGCTCCTGCTGAAGATACTACAATGGCTGCTCCAGTTGAAGCTGCTCCAGCTCCAGTTGATACAGTTGCTGCTCCTGCAGTTGACACTACAGCTGCTGCTGTTGATACTACTAAACACTAGTCTTTAGTCAGTACACATAACTTTAAAGCCCTGCAATTGCAGGGCTTTAGTTTTTTATTCTTTACCGGCTATTACCAGTACTATTTCTCCTTTGGGGGCATGGGCCTCATAATGCGCAGCCAGTTCGCCAAGCGTACCTTTTCTTGTTTCCTCAAACATTTTGGTAAGCTCCCTGCATACCGCCGCGTAGCGCTCTTCACCAAAATAGGTAGCCAGTTCTTTCAATGTCTTTACCAGCCGGTGCGGCGATTCGTACAGGATGATGGTCCGTTCTTCTGTAGCCAGCTGTGTCAGCATGGTATGCCGGCCCTTTTTCACCGGCAGAAAACCTTCAAACACAAACCTGTTTGCCGGTATGCCCGACTGTACCAATGCCGGCACAAAAGCGGTAGCCCCAGGCAGGCATTCTACAGGTATCTCGTTCCGCACACATTCCCGTACCAGCAAAAAACCCGGGTCTGAAATACCCGGCGTGCCCGCATCTGTTATCAGCGCAAAGGTTTTTCCTTCCTGCAACTGGCTAATGATATGCGACAGCACTTTGTGCTCATTGTGCTGATGGTATGGCGTGAGTGGCTTTTGTATCTGGTAATGCCTTAGCAATACAGAGCTGGTACGCGTATCCTCGCACAGAATAACATCGGCAGCCTTCAATACCTCTACCGCGCGGTAAGATATATCGCCGAGGTTTCCTATCGGGGATGGAACCAGGTATAAACGCATTATTTAAATATGAGTGATTACCCTTCGGTAACTGTAAACTCGAAAGATTCCATTACCGGATTGGCCAGAAGTTTTTTGCATGCATCTTCAGCCAGCTTCTGCGCTTCGTCTTTAGATGCCGCATCGATAGAAAGCGTAATATGCTTG
>CAMLKS010000292.1 GCA_946480675.1 uncultured Bacteroidota bacterium | reverse complement strand
AACACTGATGCATGCCAATAACGAAATAGGCAACCTGCTGAATGTAAAAGCCGTAGGTGAGCTTTGTAAAAAGTATGACGCCGTATTTCACAGCGATATGGTGCAAACCATAGGCCACTACCCTATAAACCTGAAGGAACTGTATGTACATTTTGTAAGTGCTGCAGGCCACAAATTTCATGGCCCTAAGGGCGTGGGTATATTGTATGTGAATGAGAATATCAAGATAAACCCCATGATAAATGGTGGCTCGCAGGAACGCAATATGCGCGCGGGCACTGAAAACCTGTATGGCATTGTAGGCTTTGCCAAAGCACTGGAAATAGCTACACAACGCTACGAAAACGATAGCAATTACATAAAAGGCCTGAAAAGCTATATGGCCGAAAAACTGAAAAGCACCTTCCCGCAGGCTACTTTCAATGGCGATGTGGAAGGCAGTTTGTACACCGTACTGAATGTTGCCTTCCCAAAAACCGACAAATCGGACATGCTGCTTTTCAACCTGGATATGGCGGGCATCTGCGTAAGCGGCGGTAGCGCCTGCAGCAGCGGTGCCAGCTCTGTAAGCCATGTTATCAAGGCATTGTATAACGGGCAGAGCCAAAACATGGTACCTATCCGCTTTTCATTCAGCAGGCACAATACAAAAGAAGAAGTAGACAATGTAGTAGCAAAACTGCAGGAGCTTATATAAGTTTGCCATACAAACTATGGCAACCGCACCTGTTACTGCACCCACCTTTTTTACAAAACTTCATACTGCTGCTTTCAAGCAAGTGAGCAATGCACCATTGGTGTATCTGCGTGTGCTGGTAGGCTTCATTATGTTTCTTGAAGGCTTCCACTCTCTGGTTACAGGCTGGGTGCGCGATGTGTATATTCATACAAATTTCACTTTTACTTTTATAGGTTTTGAGTGGCTGCAATTTCTGCATGGCCCCATCATGTATTGGTATTACGCGGGTATCGCACTTCTTGGGCTGATGGTGTGTACAGGGCTGTTTTACCGGGTTTCGGCAACATTGCTGGCATTAATGTGGACAAGTGTGTACCTGCTGCAGAAAACACATTACAACAACCACTTTTACCTCATGGTATTGCTATGCTGGATGATGGTTTTTGTACCCGCCAACAGGCGATTTTCATTAGACGGCAAACGCGGTGCGGTAGCAGAAACAAATTATTGCGATGCGTGGTGCATCTTCATCTTCCAGTTCCAGGTAGCATGTGTATTTGTATATGCCGCAATAGCCAAACTATACCCCGATTGGCTAAAAGCAATACCGCTAAAGATATGGCTGTCGAACAAAGGTGATATTCCTGTTATCGGGCCTTACCTGAAGCTAAACTGGGTGCCTTATGCTTTGGCGTACTTAGGCATTTTGTTCGACCTGCTGATTGTGCCCGCGTTGTTATGGAAAAAAACACAGCAACTGGCATTTATTGCGGCACTAATCTTCAATGCGCTTAATGCTACGATATTTCATATAGGTACGTTCCCCTTCCTAGCGCTGGGTTTAGCTGTTATCTTCTATCCTGCCTCTTTCTTTGAAACTTTTGTGCCCAATGCCCGTAAAGCTGATATTGCTTTTATCCCGGCAAAATATAGTAAAACCATCATAACAGTATTAGGCATATATATAATAGTACAGATAATACTACCGTTGCGCCACCACTTTATACCGGGCAATGTGTTCTGGACAGAAGAGGGGCACAGACTATCGTGGCGTATGATGCTGCGCACAAAGAGAGGCAATGCCACTTTTATAATAAAAGATGCAGCAACTGGGAAATATTGGATCGAAGACATCAGTAAACATCTGACACCCGACCAGGCTCACGGCCTGGCTGCTCACCCCGATATGTGCTGGCAATTCGCGCAATATCTTCATGATATTTATAAAGATAAAGGGCAGCCGGTGCAAGTGCATGCCTATGCTACGGTAAGCCTGAATGGCAGGCCCGAACGACATATCATTGATACGAATGTGAACCTGGCAACTGTAAAATGGAAGCACCTGGGCGGCAATAAATGGATCACTTCTTATATAGATCGCTATTAACTTGGCCGGCAATCACATGTAAAGCGTTTGTTAAGGAGTGCTACTTTCTTTTTTTATTGGTTCTTATATTACATTTTTGCAGTACTAAAAAAACTAAAGAACACATGAAACCTATTTTAAAATCAGCTAAGCTTTTAATGCTTGTGCTTACGCTATGTAGCCCTTTCGTTGCTTCAGCCGGTGGTTATGATGACGATGATGATGGTGGTGGATATGGCGGCGGTTGGGGCGGCTGGGGTGGCGGCTGGGGCGGCAACCACGGTGGCGGTACCAATGTGCCATTGGATGGCGGCCTTAGCCTGTTATTTGTAGCCGGCGTTGGCTATGGCGTTAAGCGCTATGCACAGGCACGCAAAAAGAAGAGCGAAGAAGCCGGAAACGAAACGGAACAATAATATACCGGCTAACCAATATGCTCATAGCTGCTCGTAAAATAAAAGAACTGATACCGGCTAACGTAAGGCCTTTCTTATTGAGGGGTCTTGCATTAGTGGTCGGCTGGAATCTTTTATATCACCTGTTATTAGCGCCACTGGGTGTTCCTGATAACCAGCTGACGGCAGCCGTGCAGTTTGGCACCGCCAAGCTGCTAACCTTGTTATACCCCAGCATTGAACTGAAAGGCCCCAGTGTATTTATCAATGGCATACAGTCTATCAACATTGCACCACAATGCAATGGGCTGGAGCTGATGGTGCTGTATGTGGGCTTTATCATTTGCATACCCAGCAATGCTAAAAAAATGCTGCTATATTCTGTAGCAGGCATTGCGGTTATTTACATTCTGAACATCATCCGGTGCACCCTTTTAGGTGCTATGTATTATGAGCAACATGCGCTTGCCGATTTTGCTCATCATTACGCGTTTAAAATGGTAGTGTATGCAGCCGTATTCTATGGTTGGGTATTGTATGCACGCAAACCACGTTTAGCAAGTGAGGCATAAGCTACTGTTCTGGTCGATGTTTGTGCTGATATGCGCGCTATCGTGGATAGATTACCAGGTTTTTACCGAGGGCACTGCGCAGAGCTTCTCACCTATAGTCAGGCAATTGGGGCATATTGCGTTACTTGCTGTTGTATTGCCGGTGGGTTATATCGGTTGCAACCAGTATTATCTTAAAACGATAAAATATTGGTGGGCCATCTTGTATATTGCCGGCATATGCCTGTTGGTTACTACCGGGCTATTGCAGTGGAAACTGCAACTTTTCAGTACGGCTTTCCTCGACCGTATAAGCGCATTGCGTCTTTTCTTATGCAGCCCCGTACCCTACTTCATGCTATATGTTATCAATAGCATACTGGATAACAGGCAGCCTGCCAAACAAAACCTTTAGTATTTCAGCGGTATTTCTACCAGGCCATATTTTATGGCAAACA
Source organism: uncultured Bacteroidota bacterium (assembly GCA_946480675.1). Next base: position 431 of record CAMLKS010000292.1, on the reverse strand, counting down.
GCACCAGGCCTGTTTTTGATTTTATATTGAATTTATCAAACAAAGATTCCCGATAGCCATCTATGGTGCGACGGTGCACTTTAAGAATATCCGCCATCTGCTCATAAGTATATTCTTCTTCGCTGCAAACCAGTTCCAGAAACACACGTTCTCTTTCTGTTATCAGCTTCAGCACCTTCTGCTTTTCATCATTACGCCTGGCCCCACCCTTCTCGTCCGATTGCAACGCTTTGATGAGTAAATCGTTGTGATAATAACCTGTATTTATAATATCATCAATCGCCTTGCGCAGCACCTCTGCCGTACAGTTTTTGGGCAGGTAGCCCCTCACACCCAGCTTGAATAGCTCTATGATTGTTTTCTCTGTGGAATCGATGGTAAGTATCAATACCGGGATATCCGTATTACGGTCGCGTAGTTGCCGGGCGGCT
>CAMLKS010000291.1 GCA_946480675.1 uncultured Bacteroidota bacterium | reverse complement strand
TCACATTGCTATCTGCCCGGTAAGGGTACAGGCTCGATTTTTCCCAGAAGGTTTGCGGCAGCGCCGGAAAGCCAATGCTGGTATATAGTTTCTCACCTTCTTTCGTTATCCATTCTGCATTCTTGGTGGCCAGTACGCTATCCAGGTTGATGCCTTTTACTTCTACTACCGAGCTCCAGTCTTGCCCCCAGCGGTTAGGTAGCCAGTGTGCCGGCAGGTAATCAGGCACTGCACTTACCGCGTAGCGTGCCGCCAGTTCATAGCGCATCCACGTGTGCAGCTCACGATACAGTGGGTATAGCTCGTTCATCAGCTTATCCATCGTCTGTATCATCTCATCGGCTTTCATGCCATAGTCGCTCACCTGGTAGGTAAAGTAGTCGTGGTAGCCCAGCGCCTGCACTGTCTGGTTGCGATAATTGCGCAGGTTCACCAGCCCGCCTTTCAAGCTTTTACCTATTTCTTTACTGGCTTCCCATGCCATCAGGCGCTTGTTCACATTGGTTTCCTTCTTCAGTATATCGTCCAGTTGGTTGGTACTTACTTTTTTACCATCCAGGGTGTATTGATAACCGTACAGTTGGCGGGTTTGCGCATTTTCCGCCTGTATGCGTTGCTTCACCAGGTCGGCAACGGTTTGCGGGTTGTTGGCGGCAGCATACAGTATCAGTTCCAGTTGCTTTACCTGTATTTCGGTCAGTTGGTCTTTCTGGTCCATGTACTTACGTGCCTGCTCTATATTTTCTTTACTACCTGTAAAGGCGGCCATGGCTTCATCGGCCTTTTGTGCATTCAGGGTATTGGTAGAGTCGCCTTCTACTATTTCCGTGTTCGATTTCCATTGCGCTTCACTGCTATTGGTATACAGCTTTACATATTGCTCCGTATAGCTGTCAATGAATTTCTGCGCTTCTTGCTGCACGGCACTGCCTTGGGTATTGCCGCCATCTTTGCAGGAAAATAACAGGCAGGCTGATAGCCCTAATGCTGCCAGGTATTGTTTCATTACAAATGGATTTTTTGTGTGGTATAAATGTATAATTATATATCGTAAACAGTGGTGGTATAAAAAGGGGTAAAATTATTTCCCCTTCGCCAACTCTGTTGTAAAGTCTATCAGCAGTTTTGCCAGCCCGTCCACGTTCTTTAGCGATAAGGCATGGGCCTTGTCAAATACATCGTGATAATACGGGTTGCTGCCGTCTCCATTGGCATAAATGAATACACCTTTCACACCCTGCTCGCAAAACGGCCAGTGGTCACTGTTTTGTGTCTGCTCCCGCTTGTTTATTTTAGGTACATAGCTCTTTTGCCCGTTTATTTTATCCATCAGTGTATGCTCTGTTGGGTTCCCTTCTCCATTTACCATGGTAATACCATTACTCGCATCGCCCGTCATATCCAGGTTCATTAAAAAGCGGATGTTGCCCAGCGGAAACACCGGGTTCTTCACATAATGTTTAGAGCCCAGAAGGCCCGCCTCTTCCCCGCTAAAGAACATGAAAGCTACAGAATAGGGTTGCGGATGCTCTGCAAAGTAGCTGGCCAGGTATAAGGCCATTGCTGTGCCGCTGGCATTATCATGTGCACCGGGGAAAACGGTACGGCTCCCCATCTGCCCCAGGTGGTCGTAGTGCGCGCTGAAGACAATGAAGCTATCGGGGTAAGTAGTGCCCGGCACATAGCCCAGCACATTCTGGTTTTTAAACGAGGGGTTGAATTTAGCTTCTATACGCACGGCTGCCTTCCTAGGCCTTTTGGGCGCTACGGTATCTTCCAGGGTAATGATGGTACCGGGCACCGGTTCCGTGCAGGCTGTCCATATCATTTTGCCGTGTTTGGGCACTATGAACAATCCCTTGGGAAACTCTTTAGCAAAAGAGCGGATGGAAAATTTCAGGTATTTCGTAACGGTATCGGCATTGTTCAGGTAATAACCTTTATCGGGTGTAAATGTCTGTTTCACTTTCGCCCATGTTGCCGAATCTTTTACGTTTTTCAGGTCTATACGTTTCAGCCTGATGCTGCCATCTGTTATATAACTGCTGCTGGCGGCATGTGCCAGAAAATCTGCGCCCGGCACCAGTACTTTCTTATTTATCTTCAGCAGCACATCATTAGGAAAGGTGTTGATAGACATGAAATACGGCTGGTAGTAGGTGGTGTCCTTATTAAACGGCTGCACACCAAATTCCATTAGCTGTCGCCTGATGTAGGCAGCTGCTTTCTCGCCACCTTTAAATACATAGCCCCTGCCATGCATGCTGCCGCCTGAGAGGGTAGTTATTTGCCTTTTCAGCCAGCGCTTTTCGTTTTGGGCATGAACTGTAACCTGCAGGCACGCAACGCATGCCATAAATAATAGAATGGTTCTCTTAACTGTATGCAACGGTATCATAAGCAGTAAAAATATAACATTCATCCGCTGCACCGAAATAAGCTTTATAATTAATGTATTTTATTGTAAATTTGTCTTGTTAGTTCGTCTGGCAAGTTCTTTATTCCGCGGGTAAACAAATAGCAACAAAACACAACAAATAGAAAGATTGTTATTATAATAGCTATTGATTGTCAGCTGCCATTGGCAATGCAAAAATCAAAACTGCGATTTCACAACAAAACACAACAAATCAAAACTATAGCTGCATTAACAATACTTTATTTTTATAATGTTAAACCATTGTCGATTATTTCAGTCAAATTTGCCTTAATATATAATAGACAATGCGATTAGCTCCACTTGTACCATTTTTGGCTCTTGCTCTTAGCTTAGGATTTACTGACACACTTGCACAATCTCAATCTCAAAACGCGGCTGCACCAATGCAGCAAACCGGCCGCCTCACAGGCACGCTGGTAGATGCTCAAAACAAACCCGTTAGCTATGCTACCGTTACCCTCCTTCGTGCCGACTCATCGGTAGTGAACGGTGGGCTTACAGGCGATGACGGCTCTTTTACCATAGAGCCTACCGGCACCGGTAGTTTTATGATACGTATCAGCGGTATCGGTATTCAAACCCGTACTATCGGTGGCATCAACATCACTGCCGATGCACCTGATAAAAAACTGGGCCGTGTAAAAGCAACTGTTACGGCACAGGCGCTGCAAGAGGTAGAAATTACAGGCGAAAAGGCGATGATGGAAATGAGTGTGGACAAGAAGGTATTTAACGTAGATAAGAATATCACGGCTACGGGCGGTAGTGCTACAGATGTGTTACAAAATGTTCCGTCTGTTTCGGTTGATGCCGATGGTGGTGTCAGCCTGCGCGGAAAGGATAATGTGACCATATTGATAGATGGCAAACCGGCGACCCTGTTGGGTGGCGATGCGGCTTCTGCATTGCAAAGTCTGCCGGCAGCCAGTATACAGAGTGTAGAGGTAATTACGAACCCCTCTGCCAAATACGATGCGCAGGGCATGACGGGTATCCTCAATATCATTACCAAGCGCGATAAGAAGGTAGGGTTGAATGGTTCTGTATCGCTGGGTGCAGGCACGCGTGATAAGTACAATGGCAGCCTGAACCTGAATATGAAAAATAACAAGTGGAATGTATTTCTCAACAGCAGCTTTCGCCTCAACCGCAGGTACAATCGTACCACCAATGAGCGCGTAAACGAAGGCAGCTACGGTTACTTTAAAAGCGAGGAAGAAAGCATCCGTGAGTTCAATGGCTTCTTTAATTCCATTGGTGCCGAATATACCTTCAACGACCGCAATACGCTGATGCTGACCCAGAACATCAATAAGATGGAATGGGGCGGCAATGGTTTTTCTAACTACAATGTATATGCATCACCCGAAATCATAGATTCTACACAGCGTCGCAGTTCTTATAATGTGGGTGGTCCTATATCAACCTCTACAGCACTGAACTATAAACATAA
>CAMLKS010000290.1 GCA_946480675.1 uncultured Bacteroidota bacterium | reverse complement strand
ATATATTTACGGCCGAAATGTCGGATGCAGCGGGAAGCTTTGCTGCACCTACCGTGGTGGGTAGCGTGGCGGCTACGGGTAGTGGCCATATCGTGTGCACCATACCCAAGTCGGTAACGGCGGCCACAGGCTATGCTATACGCATAGCATCCAGCGCACTGCCCGTTTATTCCAGCAATACTACGCCGCCGCTTTCCATACGCCCGGTATCTACTATATCTATCGTTACCAATAGCCCCCTGTGCGCTACCGATACGCTCCATTTCAAAGCCAATACAGTGCCCCGCCCCGATACGATAAAATGGTATTTCCCCAACGGGATGGTAGTATCAGGGCAATTGGTAGATGAATGGCGCGATGTACCGGACTATGCCGGTATGACCATGGCGGTATCGACACTGGCCGGCTGCAAGGATACGGCCTATACTACCGTAACTGTGAAGCCTGCACCCGATACGGCCGCCATCACCAGCAACAGCCCGCTGTGCGAAGGCGATACGCTGAAACTGACAGCTACGCCGCCTGCGGGTGCCTTACCTGTGTTTAAATGGTATGGACAAGGCGGGTTTACCACCACGCTTCAAAACCCAGAAGTACCTAATGTGCCGCTTTCCTATAGCGGGGACATGATAGTGTACACGGTAGCCAACGGGTGCCGTTCGTTTCCTGCGAAGCACCACATCACTGTAATGCCCAGGCCGCAAAAACCGGTAGCCACCAGCAATTCGCCCATATGCGAGGGCGAAAACCTGAACCTGGATGCTACAGATATACCCGGTGCGCGCTATATGTGGCACGGACCATTTGGGGTAGAAGCCAATTTCCGCAACCCATCGATACCCAGCCTGCCGGTAAGCGCTACGGGGTATTATATAGTAATAGATTCTGTAGGCAGCTGCTGGAATAGTGATACCATTTTTGCAGAAATAAAAGCATACCCGCAGAAGCCGGTGGTAAGCTACGAACCTGCCTGCGCGGGCGATACCCTGCGGCTGCATACGGGCGATACGACACCGGGCATCATCTACAACTGGATGGGGCCCAACGGTTACAGGCAGGCAATACAGCACCCTGAAATATACAATGCCACCGCGGCCAGCAATGGCAAGTATATAGTATATGCTGCCAATGGCAGGTGTGTAACATGGGGCGATAGCGCTGATGTAGCCATTACCCCATCGCCCGATGTGCCGGTAGCGGGCAATAACGGCCCCGTAACCGAAGGCGACCTGCTGCGGCTGAATGCCAGCAGCACCACGCCGGGCGTGAGCTATAGCTGGACGGGCCCCAACAACTTTAGCAGCAATGAGCAAAACACCGATGTAGGCTTTGCTGAAATATATAATGCGGGTACTTATATAGTAACCGTTACGAAAGACGGCTGCAGCGCATCGGGCATTACCAATGTGGTAGTAAATGCAGGCATTACGAAGAATGATTTTAAACTATTCCCATCGCCTAACAATGGTGTGTTTACCATAGCTGCCCACCTGGAAATGAACCAGGCCATGCCGCTGGAAATAGTAAATGCAGCAGGGCAATGCGTATATAAGGCGGAAATAAACAGTGATAACCGTAAATTGCTGCATACCATCGACCTGAAGGACAGGCTGGCGGGTGGTGTGTATTACATAAAAATAAAAATGGACGGCAGAACGTGGAAACGACCGTTTACAGTAGTGCGATAATTGCAGAACAATTGACAAAACAGAGGGCCCCTTTACGAAGGGGCTTTTTTTGTTTATATGAATATCTGGCATAAAAAATGAAGCCTTCCTTTTATGAAAATGATAACACCTATAATACTATTGGTGATGGCAACCACAAGCTGCACTAAAGAAGAAATGAGGGACAGAAGGATAACCGGTAAGATAATTTATAAAGGCTCGGAACTGCCGGCTGCAAATAAGCTATTTGGACTACAGGTTTGGACGGAAGACAAAAGGCTTATAAATGGTACTACTAACAGAGAACAGTATACATTCACAACGGGCAATGATGGAAGCTTTGAATATATGGCCCCTTCAAAGGGTAATGACATATGGCTCATTTTCTCTTCAAACCAAACCATACAATATTGGGCGGGAAGTCCGGATAATAAAAAAGACATGGATATAGATGCTGGTACGGTGCGTATAGATTCACTATAATATTGGCTACCTGTTAATACACTTTAACAGCCCCACACGTACCTTTGGCATACGGGTTGATATATGAATAAGGGTATGAAACAATGGCTGGCAACGGTGGTAATGATGGTGTGCGCACATGCAATGTATGCGCAAAGCGGGTATGCCCATAATAATGATACCATGCTGATGGTGCGGCTGAAACAGGTAGATGTGCAGGCAGGCCGCAACTGGGACAATGATACCGTGCGCTATAAATACAACCAGATGCGGTATTATGTGACTACCATACTCCCCTACCTCAACGAAGCCACCAAACTATTCAACGAACTGAATGCCAAGGTAAATGACCCCGCCATTGGCAAGAAAGAACGTAAGGCCTTTGTAAACAGCAAGGAAACGGAACTGCGCACCAAGTTTGAAAACGAGGTGAACAAGCTGAATGAAACACAAGGTGTGCTATTGGTGAAACTGATAGGCCGCCAGACGGGCGTGAACATCTACAGCATGCTGGAAGAATTTAAAAACCCCTTCACGGCAGTAAAATGGCAAACCTGGGCTCGCCTGCACGGCTTCAACCTCAACCGCAGGTACGACCCGAATGACGAACCCATGCTGGAGCATATCATGGAGGGGTTGAACTATCCCCTGCCGTCCCTTTATGGCGAAAGCAATACACCAGTGCTTACCAAAGAGATGATACGCTATTAATCTTTCCTTTTATATAGGCTTTTCTTACCGTCCGTTGGATGAAACGGTATAAAAACATGCTTTTTTCTGCCATTCGTCGGATAAACCGGCATGATAAAAAAGCTTATATTACTTTCGCTGCCAATATAATTTCAGCGTATGAGATCTATAAAGTTTACCCTTCTTGCATTTTTATTAACCACTTGCCTGCAAAGCATGGCTCAAGGCCCCATTGCCCATTGGAACTTTAATGGCAATGTCAACGACATAACCGGCAATGGCCATAATGGTGTGGCCAATAACGTGACATTAGCTACCGGTAAGGCAGGAGTAGCTAATACTGCTTACTATTTTAATGGCACCAGCAGCTACATCGGCGCACCTTATATGAGCGACCTGAACGTAAGCCAGTATAGCCTGTGTGCAGTAGTAAAACCGATGGACTTTTACAACGGCACATGCCAGGGCAATATCATACTTACACGCGGGCATGATAACAATTCGAGCAATTATACGTTATCATTCGGTGATGCCCCTTATAACGATTGCAGTACGCGAGACACATCGCTGTGTGTTTTTTATGGCTACGCAGGTTCCTCTTCAGGCAATACGGCGCAGTGGCAAACAACATCGAAAATAACCACCAACACCTGGTATAAAGTAGTGCTTACCTACGATGGCAGCAATACCCAGAAAGTGTATATAAACGGTGTGCTGGTAAGCACCTTTGTATCTACAAGCGGTTTTTTGGGCACCAGCACCGATAGCCTGTGGATAGGCGGCCACTATGGCGATATGAACTATCCCTACTGGCTGAATGGCTACCTGGATGACCTGCAAATATATAACCGCGTACTGGCCGATAGTGAAATCACTGCTTATGGCAGCAATATCATCCTCTCTACATTTACCACAGCTTTATGTGCAGACAAGACCTTCAACCTGCCATATGTTATAGATGGTACCATACATAGCGGCAATGTATTTACAGTGCAGCTATCCGGCGCTACAGGCAGCTTTGCATCGCCAACTGTAATAGGTACAGCTTCGGGCACTGCTTCGAGTAGCAACAGTTGCACCA
>CAMLKS010000289.1 GCA_946480675.1 uncultured Bacteroidota bacterium | reverse complement strand
TGTGTAAAGCACACGGGATAGTATTTATTGTAGATGCTACGCAAAGCTTAGGCGCAATGCCGATAAATGTACCAGAAACCAGAGCTGATGTATTTATAGCCAGCAACTACAAATGGATGAATGCCGGTTTTGGTACCGGTATTATGTACGTTACAGATGATTTTCTGGCTAAATACCCTCCTGTAGTGGGTGGCAATAACAGCTATGCAATGGTGGATGGCAAATGGCAGTATGCACCATCTGCACGCAGCTATGAGCCGGGACACCCTAATATGTTTGGGCTGAATATCCTGAAAGCTGCGATAGAGCACAAGAATAGAACAGGCATGCCGCAAATATGGGCACATAATATGCGGTTTACCCAAATGCTGCTGGAAGAGCTGAAGCATCTTCCGGTTACATTGATAGGAGGGTATGATATGGATAACAGAACATCCATTGTGTTTGTGAAAGATGAAAACGGGCTGGGCGATTGGCTGAAACAGCACAATATAGTGGTGACGCACAGGGATGGTAATCTGCGCATCAGTATGCACTATTATAATACTGAAAAGGATATAGAGGTGCTGGTAGATTGCCTGCGGAAATGGCAGTAAAAGTATATATGAGGCTGCTTTGCAACCAGCAACTGTTATATTTTGCGAGATTTAAAGAAGAAGTGTTTTTTTACCCAAAGTATTTTCATACATTTGCTATCCCAATCAGGAAGTCAAAAGACACTCTTTTGGCTTTTTAGTTTGTGCAAACCAGTGGAAGATAACTTGTTATTTTCCGTCTTTGAAAAATACGGGCATAGTTCAACGGTAGAATAGAGGTCTCCAAAACCTTAGATCGTGGTTCGAATCCGCGTGCCCGTGCTACTTTAATTAGCTGATACCCTAATCAGCTGATTAGCTAATTTTAATTATTATGGCCAAATTTGGAAGCTATATACAGGAAGCATACGATGAGTTGGTACATAAAGTGACCTGGCCATCGTGGGAAGAACTGCAACAAACTACGATCATCGTATTGGTTGCACTTATTATTACAACACTGGTGATATTCGGTATGGATTTCGCATCTGAAAAGATATTGACCATGTTGTATGACATTTTAGGCAAGTAAAGTATAACGAAGCAACATGTCAGAGGCAACAGTAAACCAGGAAACAAAGTGGTATGTATTGCGCGTAATCAGTGGCAAGGAGAAAAAAGCCAAGGAATACGTAGATAAGGAAATAAAGATAAATGGCTGGAGTAATGCCATATTCCAGGTGCTATGCCCCGTAGAAAAAGTTTTTAAAGTTCAGGCAGGTAAAAAAGTACTGCGTGAAAAAATATTGTACCCCGGTTACCTGATGCTGGAAGCAGCAGATGGCAAACTGAATGATGACATGATACAAACCATCAAGAATGTATCGGGTGTTATTCACTTTCTGGGTAAAGACAATCCTACATCGCTGCGTAAATCTGAGGTGAACAAGATGTTTGGTAAGATGGACGAGGTGAGCGAACAGGGTATAGGCTATGCAGAACCTTACATTGTAGGTGAAACTGTGCGCATCACAGATGGTCCTTTCAACGATTTCAACGGTACGATAGAAGAAGTAAACGAAGAGAAGAAGAAACTGAAAGTAGTTGTAAAAATCTTTGGGCGTGCTACACCGGTAGAGCTGAACTACATGCAGGTAGAGAAAATAGCATAATCCAACACATTGCTTATATGAAATCAGCCATTAGCATTGCTAATGGCTGATTTGTTTTAATTACCTTCTTCTGCTAAACGCTCTGAGCGTATTCGGCTACCGAACCATGTATGACCCGTCTCAGGTCGGCAGTGAGTTCCTCTACATTCACTTCGTTCTTATCGCGTACACGTTTAATAAGATAAACAGCGGCAGTCATCAATGTCTGGTTGATCATCTGCATGTTGTTTACAAGATTGCCAACATAATCATAGGAGTTTTGCGTGCTGGCTCTTAAATGTTTTTTCACCACAAGCCTTGACATACGGGTGAAAACGGCTAATGCTCTTTCCTGAGGATTCATTAGTAAAGTGTTTTAATAGTTATAGTTCAGATTGCGTGTCCCTTATATGATGCAAATATGCATTGCATGGATGCTGAAGACAAATTTTATATGTGTTGTTAACGAGTGCTTTGCAACCCATTAACAACCGCTTAACACAATTAAAATGATGATAGAGGCCGTAAGGATCAATCCTTTTTCCGGATATTGATCTGGCGTTTGCGCTGTTTGATATCGAAATAAATGGTCTTAGTATTATTATTTACTAAATCGGCAGGCTGGGAAAACTGTGTAGGCCTGAAGTTGTCGTCAAAAGCCAACGGACTTAATGTAATGATATAATTACCGCTGGGCAGGTTGAAGTAGAACTCGCCATTTTCATCTGTAAGCGTAGCATATTTGATGGTATCAGTGTTTTCCACCGTTTCGGCTGTTACCTTAATGTTATTCAGCTTGAAGCTAAGGTTTGAATTGGAATCGATAGTAAGGTTCAGTTTGCCTTGCAATATCTTACTTATTTTATACGGTACATATAATGTCTGGTTGCCTTTTACAGTAATAAACTGCGTAGGGCCCAAACTGGGCACCCAGCCACGTATTTTGCTGCTATAGCCAAAGTCGGCCTTGTATTCGCCTTTGTCAATGTTTTTGAATAGGATGCTGCCATCCTTATCCGTAATAAAGAGGTTATTGCCCAAAGAAAGCATCTGGCCTGTAATGGGCTCTTCATCATTGTTCTTCATGCCATCATTATTGGCATCTTTAAACAATACTACCTTAAGTGCATAATACTTGCGGGCCACTACAAAAGGCGCATGCAAACGAACACGTAAGGATGCACTGATGTATGGTGTCATTTCCAATTGCTTCACAGGGATGATACCAATCATATTGAAGTCGAAGCCAAGCTTAGGATTCGCATAGATCACATTGGCCAGTATGTTTGAAGTTTCAATATCGCCCGGCTTTGTTTTATTATAGTTGAGTTGTGAACGGATATTGAGCGTACGCTTGAAAAGGCTGACCTCTGCAAAGGGGCTTATTACAATACGTTCATAGGCCTGCGGGGCCTTGATGTAAGAAATGTATTCGTGGTAATAGTACGGGCCATTATCGTAGCGGAATGAAGCGCCTATCCAGCGGTATTGAATATTGCCCTGGTTACTGTTGATAGTAACTGCGGTAGTAGTTTCCTGGCCCGGTATCACACCTTCCCCGTAATAAGAATTTAGTGTAACAGATAGGCGCTTGAAGAATAGCACCGATGCATTCAGGTTGAGGTAGGAGAAGCGGTACCTGGCAAAATTTCCTGTATCGCTTTGCACCTGCAATTGCTTACCTGCCGATAATACGATACTGGCCCCATTCATTCCTAAACCTGTGCGCACACCGTAGTTTTCAGTTTCCAGGTTGAAAACATCGGAAAACAAAGTAGTATCCTGGTAAAAGTTTTGCCGCCGCAGGTTGTATTCATAAAAGCCACCGGTAAATACTTTTTTGTAAATAAGGCGGGCATCATGGTTTTGCATGCGCTGACCTTTGAAGATACCGGGGTAAGAATTGCTGTTGTATAATACAGAAGATGACACAGCCGACCACTTACAAGCCCATTGCAGGTTGTAGCCTGCCGATGTACCCCATAGCTTATCTTTGGCATTACCGGCCAGTTTCTGAAAAGTTTGCTCCATACCCACACCACCTGAAAGTATCAGCTTACCTTGCTCGGCAAAGCGCCATTCTCCATTCTGCTTTACCAGGTAGCTATTCAGTTGGCGCTCATTATCAAAGTTGGCAGTGGCACCACCCGCTATCCGGATATTTTCCCGCAGCCCGCCATATTCATAATTGATACCTCCAAGTTTACTGTCGCCGGTGCGGCTCTTCAGCAAGCCATAAGCTTCCAGC
>CAMLKS010000288.1 GCA_946480675.1 uncultured Bacteroidota bacterium | reverse complement strand
TGGGTTGATGTGCCGTGAGCCATTCCACACAGCGTGCAGCGGCACGCTCCATCAGGTCGAAAGAGGATATGGACGAGGCATGTATAGTATAGGCATCGCAAGCCTTTATCTGAGAAGCTGTGAACAGTTTCATATAACAATATTAAGCAAACAATGAGATGACAAAAATTATATGCCTAAATATCTGGAAATGTGTAGATAACTGCTTTTGGTCACTGTAGTGTAATTCCTATCTTTGTTGCGCTTCAGGAATAATATAAAAGACTATTTTTCGGAGCAAATTTTAATATTCATTTAATGAAAACCACTTCTATCCAAAAGCAAACCTTATGGTTGGTGCTGTTATTAGCACTCTTCGGTACAACCGCTATTGCCCAAACCGTCAAAACAGGTGCCGTAAAAGGTTTCGTTTACGACAAAGCATCGGGCGAGCCGGTGATATATACCAATGTAATACTGCTGGGAACTAAAATAGGGGTGCAGACCGATGTGAATGGTTATTTCTCTATCACGCAGATACCGGAGGGCGACTATACACTCTTCACCAGCCTGATAGGATACGATAGTGTTAAAGTAGCCATCTCTGTTAAGGCAGGGCAGGTTATTACGAAAAAACTATTCCTGGGGCAGAAGAGCCAGGAATTGAAAGCCGTAGAAATATCGGCCCGTAAAACAGAAAAGCAAACGCAGATAAATGCCGGTAGCATAAACATAACCCCACGCGAAATGAAGCTGCTACCCAGCACAGGTGGCGAGGCAGATATAGCCCAATACCTGCAGGTAGTGCCGGGTGTGGTATTTACCGGCGACCAGGGCGGACAGTTATATATACGTGGTGGTGCACCTTCGCAAACAGGTATATTGCTGGATGGTGTAACGATATACAACCCTTTCCACACGATAGGGCTGTTTTCTGTATTTGAAACAGATGCTATTCGCAACGTAGAAGTTCAAACTGCGGGTTTCAATGCGCAATACGGCAACCGTACATCGGCCATACTGGATGTACGTACCAAAGACGGTAATAAAAACCGCTTGTCCGGTAAAGTATCGGCATCGCCACTGATGGCGCGCGTAATGCTGGAAGGCCCGCTGGCAAAAGCAAAACGCGAGGGTGGTTCATCTACTACTTTCCTGCTGACAGCTAAACACAGCTATCTTGCATCTACTTCAAAATCTTTATATGGCGGTTTGGGTGAGCCTTTCAAAAGCGGCCTGCCTTATACCTTTACCGACCTGTATGGTAAAATAACCTTCAATGGTGATAACGGTAGTAAGCTGAATGTCTTTGGCTTCAGTTTTGATGATAAAGCCAAAATACTGAACCCCGTAACTCATACTGAGGATGCAACCTTCAACTGGAAGGCATATGGTGGTGGTACTACCTTTGTAGTAACGCCTGCCGGTAGCTCATCGCTGATAAGCGGCCGCTTTGCTTACTCAAAATACCTGATAGACTATACCAACTTTAAGGATGTTAATTCGGCACCACGTACCAGCGGTATTGATGGGTTTGAAGGTGCTATCGACTTCACCTACTTCCTGCCGGGGTACAGCCAGCTGAAATATGGCGTGGAAGTGAGCGGCTTCCATACATCGCTGGATTATAAAAATGAAATGTCGGGAACCTTTACGACATTAGACCGTCGTCATACACTGGCTGCACTTTATGCATTGTATCGTAAGAACTTCAGCGAAAAGCTGGTATTTGAGCCCAGCCTGAGGGTGCAGTATTATGCAGCATTGAATAAGCTATCCCCTGAACCACGCCTGGGCCTGAAATACAACATGACCAGTACCATCCGCCTGAAAGCTGCGGCCGGTATGTATTCTCAAAATATCATCAGTACCAAGAGCGACAAGGATATCGTAAACTTCTTTACAGGCTTCATACTGAGTCCGGACGAAACAGTTAAGAATACAGACAATGAGGAAGTAAACCATAACCTGCAAACAGCCTACCATGTATTAGGTGGAATAGAAGTAGATGTACAGAATGTAGAATTTAACCTGGAGCCATGGTATAAGAATTTTTCACAGAACATGGAGTTGAGCCGTGTGAAAGTATCTAACAGCGATGGCAACTTTACGGCGGGTAGTGGCCAAGCCTATGGTATAGACCTTTCTGCACGCTACAATAAAAAACGCTGGTACCTGTGGGGTGTAGTGTCTTACCAGAAAGTAGAATATGAAACAATTGTTATGAAAGATAACGTGCTTCATTCTACACCGGTTAAGCAACCGGATGGCACGATTACTTACGGATATACATATGAGCTCGAAAAACAAACCTATGCTCCTCCATTCGACCGTAGGGTGAACATGAATGCCCTGGCTGCCTATACGGCCGGTAAGAAAAGGGATTGGGAAATATCTGCGAGGTTCAACTATGGCTCTGCTTTCCCATTCACACAAACTCAGGGCTTTTACGAGCAGCTGAACCCCATAGCCGGCGGTGGTGGTACCAACGTAAACCAGCAGAATGGTACTACTGGCCTGGTATATGCTACCACCATAAACGGTGGCCGCCTTTCAGATTATCACCGTTTGGATGTATCGGTGAAGAAGATATTTAAACTGGCCAAATACTCTAACCTTGAAACAACATTGAGCGTGAGCAATGTGTATGACAGGAACAACATATTCTATATAGACAGGAACCAGAACGTTCGCGTTTATCAATTACCGGTATTCCCCAGCCTGAATGTGAACTGGACATTTTAATTTAAATTAACTGAATGACGATACGAAAGGAAAAGTTATTCCCCCGGAGCCTGGTATGCTTAGCAGTAGCAACACTGATAAGTAGCCAGGCTTCGGCGCAATTGCACACACCGTACCAGCCTGAACATAAATGGCTGAAATTGGCGGGTGAGCAATTCCAGCAAGGGCAATACAGAAGTGCATGGCAATCGGCCAAAACTTACCTGCAGGAAAATAAAAATGATATATATAACCGGCAGATAACCGGGCTGGATGAAGCAGCCTTTTACATGGCGGCCGCAGCACTGCGGCTGGATGACGCCGGCTGTGTAGATACGGCAGAAGCATTCATCAGGGCTACGGCCAACCCTGCTTACAAGCAGCGCATGGCCTTCAATGTAGCGCAATACTATTTTCGTAATAATATGCCGGGTAAGGCAGTGCCATACTACGAAATGGCAGGCATTGATAACCTGAGCAACCGCGAAATAGCCAATGCTAAGTTTGAGCTTGCCTATTGCTACTTCAACCTACGCCAGTTTGATAAAGCCACGCCACTGCTGCAAGGCATCAAAGAGCTGGATGGCAAGTATTATGTGGCGGGCAACTATTATTTTGGCCTGCTGGCATATAACCAGGGCAACTATGCTGATGCCCTGCAAAGCTTTCAGCGTATAGAAAATGAGAAGGAGTATAAAGACATCGTGCCTTATTATATAGCAGAGATATACTATTTCATGGGCGAGAAAGGCAAGGCACTGGAAGAAGCCAAACGCCTGCTGACACGCAGCGATAAACTTTTCTACGATAATGAACTGCACCTGTTGGCAGCACAGGTACTGTTTGAAAATAAGAACTACAGGGAAGCACTGCCATACTTTGAGTACTACTATACGCATACCGACAGGATACGTAAAGAGGAACTGTATGAAATGGCCTATTGCTATTATGATGGTGCCGAATGGGGCAAAGCAATAGATAAATTCAAGCAACTGAGTAATGCGGAAGACTCGCTGGGGCAAACAGCTATGTACCTGCTGGGCGATTGCTACCTGAAGACCAACGACCTGATGAGCGCACGCAATGCTTTCAGTATATGTGCCGATATGCAGTTCAACCAATCGCAACGTGAAGCGGCACTGCTGCTGGCTGCAAAGCTATCGTATGAATTGGGATATAACGATGAAGCGCTGACCAGGGTGAATGACCTGTTGAGTTCATTCCCG
>CAMLKS010000287.1 GCA_946480675.1 uncultured Bacteroidota bacterium | reverse complement strand
CTTGTCTACACATGCAGGCACGGCTACTACCTACTATACCATTACACACATAGACCGCAAAAGACATATCGCCTATATCATCTTCACCAATGCATTTGATAATACGAATGTTCCGCAAGGTGTAAGGCTGTTGATGCGGGAGTTGAAGGAGAACTATGGGATGTAATAATAATAAAGCCCCGCTACTCGCGGGGCTTTATTATTATTTTAGATGAGTATCGAAATAGTCACTTATTTTTTGCATCAGGTGCACACGATCTTTACCACGCACATTATGTTCATATCCGGGATATACAAAGTAGTCTACCTGTATATTATCATCTACTGTTTTCTTCAGGAAGTCGATAGAATGCTGCCATACCACCGTAGCATCATCTGTGCCGTGTATCAGCAGTAGTTTTCCTTTCAGGTTTTTCACTTTGCTCAGCAGGTTGGCACCTTCATAGCCTTTAGGGTTTTGTTCCGGCGTATTCATGTAGCGTTCTGTATACATTATTTCATACATCTTCCAGTCCATAACCGGGCCGCCGGCCACGCCTACTTTAAATACATCCGGTTTGCGCAACATGAATGATGTGGTCATAAAACCACCAAAGCTCCAGCCGTGTATGCCCATACGTTTGCTGTCTACAAATGACAACGACTGTAGGTAGCTCACACCCTTCATCTGGTCTTCCATTTCTACCGTACCCAGTTGCCCGAAAGTCGCGCTTTCAAATTTATAGCCACGGTTGCTACTGCCGCGCCCGTCCATACTGAAAACTACATAACCACGTTGCGCCATATACTCGTACCACAGGTTACCGCTTTCAGGGAAAGTGTTTTTCACCAACTGCACGTGCGGGCCGTTATATAAATACACGATAACAGGGTACTTCTTTTTTTCATTAAAGTTTACCGGCAATACCAGCTTACCATATAGTGGCGTACCGTCGTTTGCAGTCAGGGTCACATTGTGTATCTCAGGGCGGTCGTAATCTGCTAATGTATTAGGTGCATCTACTAATACGTAATTATAATCCGCATTCACAGCTATAACCTGTGTTCGCTTTACTACAGGCGGCACTGCTTTGTCCGGCGTGGTTTTAGTCAATTTACCATTTATAACTACCGGCGTAGCTGGCATCCCAACCTTGCCTCCTGCGCTAAACACATCATACACATACTCGCCGCTTTCATTAGGCACTGCTGTATGCCATCCGGCCTCGCTATCTATGCGTTTCAGTTTTCCTGTGTTCCAGTTCACGGCATAGCTATGCTTTTCCATAGACGATTCTTTAGTTGCTTCTATCAGCACTTGCTGCTGCGCTTCATTCATTCCCACTATCGTGTTCACTATCCATTTGCCTTTCGTCACCTGGTTCAGCAGGCGGCCATTAGTGTTATAGCGATATAGGTGCATATAGCCATCGCGCTGGCTCCACCACAAAAACTCATCATTGCTATTGGGCAGGAAGGTGATGCCATGTTGTGGCTCCACATACTTATCGCTCTTCTCTTCAAACAATGTTTTTACAAACGCACCGGTTTTTGCGCTGTATTTATTCAGCCACATATGGTCCTGGTCGCGGTTCAGTACCGCTATGAATATATACTGCTCATCAGGGCTCCAGCTTACAGATGTTAGGTATTGGTCTTTCGGCCCTTCTGTTTGTATGGTTACCGTATTGCCGGTACTAGGGTTGAACACGCGCACCTGCACTTCGTGCGATGTGCCGCCTGCCATAGGGTATTTTACATTGGTATTCTTAGCCGGTATCTCCAGCCAGTTGATAACCGGGTAATCCTTTACCATCGTTTGGTCCATATGGTAGTAAGCCAGGTAATTACCTTGCGGCGAAAAGAAGATACCACCGTCTATACCAAACTCATTGCGGTGCACCGCCTGCCCGTTAATGATGTTCTTATCCTTATCATCGGTTACGGTCAGTGTTCTTTTATCTTTTGTAAACAGGTACAGGTTGTTGTCGCGGGTATAGGCTATGTTCAGGCTTTTATCCACCACCATATTCTCTGCATTGTCGGGCAGTGTGGCCCATTGCTCCCATATATAGCCTGCGGCTGTTTTCGTGCCTTTCTTCAGCTGGTTGCCATCCCGGTAATAGACATAGCCTTTATCCAGCCATTTAAAGATAGGCAGGGCTTTCAATTTATTGCCTGCCACAGCATTCATTTCCAACAGGCGAAGCACAGTATCTGTTTTCATTGATGGAAAACTCATAGACACCCATGCATCATTCGCAGCAAAGTACAGTTTATTGGTGCCCGGTTCCCAACTGGCTTGCTTCAACCCTTTGGGTGCCAGCGTGGTAGCCATGCCGTTGGTAGCCTCGGTTATCGTGAAATGTTTCTTCTGCGCATCTGCATGTAATGCCAGAAGACATGTACCTGCTATGGCAAGATATTTTTGATACTTCATAAATATGAAAAGGATTACGATTTGCGAGGGCTGAAATTATTGATAATTATGCAGAATCCTATAACCCATAACGGGTGGTAAACCTTTTTATCCTTAAGTTCGTTGATACGTTATGCGCTACTTATTTCTTCTGGCATTTTTTCTGCTTCCGCTGGTTTCTATGGCTCAACCCAACCCTATAGGCAATTTCAATAGCGAAGCTGCATGGATACATGCTCCACGTATCTCTAAAATGCTGGCACACAAGTTATCTGCTACCGATACTTGCTTAATTGTTATCAGCAACCGTAAAACAAGTACCGACAGCCTGCGCTATATGAGCGAAGAGCGCGATGGGAAAGAACTGCATTACTTCTTCGTCTTTACGCACGACGGCAGGTGGAATGTTTTACCTGTGAATAGCCTCGAGGAAGCACTTAAATATATACCGGACATCAACAACGACTGGCTGCTATATACCGAGGGCATGGGCAAGCTATTCACTTCCGACCTGGCACGCGGGCTAACGGTAGCCGGACAATACAAACTGAATGTTATCCTCTTCGATTACCCTAGTATCAGCACTACCAAAAAGCAATTGAGCAATTATTTCTTTGCCATTGGTAATGCCCGCACAGCTTATCTCGACTTTGCAGATGCGTTTAAGAACGTAATGCAGTTGCGCACGGAAAAGAAAATGGGAACCGGTAAGCTTACCATGTTGTATCACAGTATGGGTAATCATGTTATAAGGCAGTTGGTAAAACACCATATGCTGGCACCTATAAATGACAAAGTATGGGTAGAAAACCTGGTACTGAACGCACCTTGTGTACCACGCCGGGGCCATAAAAAATGGATAAACAAAATAGCCTTTGCCAAACGCATCTATGTAAACTATAACAACAACGATTTCACTTTAGGCGGTGCTTACCTGGCTAGTAAAAAGATACAGTTGGGACAAAAGCCGGTAAGAAATATCAGTAAGAAAGTTATTTATGTCAACTTCAATACGCTGGTAGACCGCGGCCATAGTAACTTCCTGTCCATACCGGGCAGGGAACCTGCAAAGCCGGCTGCCATCCGGTATTACAACACCATCCTGCACGGTGATGCTGCCGACATTAAAAACGAAAAGCAGTTCGCCGTATCTCGCTTTAAAAGAATAGGCTGGGAATTATTGCCTTAGCCTTCAATACCCATTAATCGTAGCACCTTCTCAATATCTTCAGGCGTATCTATACAATGGCTATCAAAGTTGGTAATGGCGCACTTTATCTTAAATCCCTTTTCCAGCCAGCGCAGTTGTTCCAAAGACTCTGCTTTTTCCAACGAAGAAACAGGTAGTTGGGTTACCTGTTGCAGCACATCGGTACGGTAAGCATACATACCCACGTGGCGAAAATAGTTGAAATGTCTATGCCAGTCTTTTTGTTCTACACCTTTTATGTAGGGTATCACCATACGGCTAAAGTATAGTGCTTCCATATTTTCATTCAGCGTTACTTTCACTTCTCCCATATCAAACAGTACTTCATGGCTAT
>CAMLKS010000286.1 GCA_946480675.1 uncultured Bacteroidota bacterium | reverse complement strand
CTGCTGCTGGCGTTTGTAGTTAACACCTATTATGATATACTTACCACTTAACGAACTGCTAAAACCAATATTCCAATAAGATTCTAATGGCGGGTGCAGTGTTTTGTCGGATGCGAAGATGACATCTTTTAGCTGGTAGCCCTGTACCGTTTTGTATACGGGAAAGTGTTTTTGTAATTCTTTCTTGTCTACTTTATAGTAGGTTATTTTGCCCTTGGTTTTGCGCATTTCCATTTGCTTATCGGGCGTGTGGAAAGGGTAGCCATAGTACACGTAGTTATCCGTTTCAAAGAGTATCTCACATGCACGGCCATCCATTTTATAATACCGGTAGTTCTGCATCCTGCGCTGGAAGAAATCGTTATAATCCATCAGGATAGCATCATCCTGCACTGCGGTTAGCTCTTGCAGTTGTTGTATAGTATAGCGCTTCGTTAATTTGCCATTGGCATATGATTGTAACGTAAATAAGCACAGTGTAAGCAGTAATATGGTGTAGCGCATGGGTATAGATTATAGCTTCAAATTAGAGAAAAGCAAATAACATAGCAACGATGCATCTGCTAAAACCTTCTTAAAATCCTAATTCAACGACTTCAGCGTAAATACCGGTTCTACCTCTATGTGCGGGGTCATGCGCTGTTCTTCTATGGCAGCTTCCCATTCATCCGTATTGATGACGGTAAAACGCGCAGCCTCGTATTGCAGGTAGGTGATGGCCAGTATATTGTTATCTACAAAATGAGATTCGTGCTTGATGCTGTTGATGGTATCAAGGTCTATATCCACTTCAGGCTCATCACAACCATTGCAGATGAATACCAGCCTTTTGCCTGATAATATCAGCCTGCCATTGCACATGGCTTTATCTTCTTTCAGCAGGGTAGCGGGTTCATTTTTGGCAATACCCTCTATATGCAGCAATTGTTCCAGGTACTTGTTCATAACATCACATATTAAGCGTAAAGAAAATCTTGTACGTACCTAATCTATTCCGCTCTTCTCTTTTACATATCCTGTGGTAGTAAATCCGGGCTTCAGCAGCCTTATCATCTGTAAAATTACAGAAAGTAATATTAACCCCATGCCCCAAAAGAAACCACTGTGCAGCTCCGTATTCTCCTGAAATAGCAAAAAAGCTAATAAGATGCCGTAAACAGGCTCTAAATTCACGCTGAGGGTAGCCGTAAAGCTGCTGATATGCTTCAGGGCATTCAGCGCCAGCGATTGTGCCCATACCGTACAGCACAGGCTCAGCACTACCAGCCATACCGCATCCATCATACCGGGTACAAACTGCGTATCGGGAAAGTAGATGAACTGTAGCGGTAACAATAAGGTAATGAGCAGCCACCCCGTACCCATTTCGTAAAACACCATGGTGCGTGCCGGGTATTTGCTGGCAATGCGCTTATTGAGCACCGTAAACACCGAACTGAGCACTGCGGCTATCACCCCGAAGAGGATGCCCAACCCATAAAACTGCTGAAACTGGTAGATGAGATATACCCCCGCCAGTGCCAGTGCGCCAATGCCCAGCTCTTTTATATCATACTTGCTCTTGTTTACCAGCGGGTCGAGGATGGAGGTGAAGATACTGGCCGTAGAAAGGCACACCAGTGCTATCGATGCATTTGCAAACTTGATAGACCCGTAGAAAGCCACCCAGTGCAGCCCCATCAGTCCGCCTATCAGTGCCAGTTGCCCCATATCCCTGCGGGGTATCTTTACCCATTGCCTGCGGTAATACAGGATGCCCGCCATTATCAGCGCGGTAAGCAGCATACGGTACCACACCAGCACAGGGGCACTAAGCGTGATAGCCCTGCCCAGCACACCCGTAAAACCCCACAGCAGCACAGCGAGGTGCATTTGCAGCAATGCTTTCTTCATATAAAATTGGTAGGAAAGAGTGCAAACATACACACAATACGGCTGCGGCTATATTTTTTTTGATTAGTATCATATCAAATAATTACTTTTGTTTTCTCAAAGCAAACAACAGGTTTTATAACGTTTTAGCCACTCGCTTTTTCGGTATCGATGAACAATACTTACACGGACCTCGTCCACCAAACGTTCGACTTTCCACAGGAAGGATTTGATGTAAAAGAGAATTACCTGCACTTCAACGGGCTGGATATTAAAAAACTGATAGACAAGTACGGTACCCCCTTTAAGCTGACGTATCTGCCCAAAATAGGCATGCAGATAAACAGGGCTAAAAAGATGTTTAACGATGCGATAAAAAAGCACCGTTACGATGGCAACTACTACTACTGCTATTGCACCAAAAGCTCGCACTTCTCCTTTATGGTAGAAGAAACGCTGAAGCACGATGTGCATATCGAAACCTCTTTTGCGTATGATATCGAAATCATCAAGCAGCTATACAAGCGCCGCAAGATAACCAAGGATAAGATCATCATCTGCAATGGTTTTAAAACCAAGGCATATACCCGCGCCATAGCCCGCCTGATAAACGATGGCTTTAAAAACGTAATACCCATACTGGATAACAAAAACGAGTTTGAGGATTACAAGCGCCTGATACGCAGTAAAGACCCCGTGAATATAGGCCTGCGCATAGCCAGTGAAGAAGAACCGACATTCGACTTTTATACATCTCGCCTGGGCATACGCAGCCGCGATGTGCTGGAGTTTTATGTAGATAAGATAAAAGGCAACGATAAGTTTCAGCTGAAGATGCTGCACTTCTTTATGAACAAAGGCATAAAGGACGACATCTATTACTGGAGCGAACTGAACAAGGTGGTGAACCTGTATTGCCAGCTAAAGAAGATATGCCCCGAACTGAAAGGGCTGAACATAGGTGGTGGTTTCCCCATCAAGCACTCGCTGGGCTTCGATTACGATTATACCTATATGGTGAATGAAATTGTATCGAACATCAAGAAAGTGTGTAAGAAGAACAAGGTAGATGTGCCGGATATCTATACCGAGTTTGGCTCTTTTACCGTAGGCGAAAGCGGTGCGGTGATATACAGCGTGCTGGATGATAAGCAGCAGAACGACCGCGAGATATGGTATATGATAGATAGCTCTTTCATTACCACGCTGCCCGATACATGGGGTATAGGTGAAAAATTCCTGATGCTGCCCATTAATAAATGGGATAAGGAATACCAGGAAGTGCACCTTGGTGGGCTTACCTGCGATAGCCACGACTTCTACACCAGTGAAGAGCACATCAATGCCGTGTTCCTGCCCAAGATAGATAAGGATAAAGGCGCAGAGCCGCTATACATAGGCTTCTTCCACACCGGTGCGTATCAAGACCAGTTGGCAGGATATGGCGGTATCAAACACTGCATGATACCATCGCCCAAGCACGTAGTGGTAGAGCGCAATAAGAATGGCGAGCTGGAAGACTGGCTCTATGCCAAAGAACAAAGCGCCCAAAGCATGCTGAAGCTGCTGGGGTATATTCGGTAGTTGATTAGTTGATAGGTTGATAAGATAATAAGAAAGCCGTGGTTTGTGCCGCGGCTTTTGTGTTGTTATAAGCACCCCTCGCGTCATTGCGAGCGATAGCGTGGCAACCTCACGAAATGTAAATTCATGAATTCACGGAATTCACAGTATTGTTAGCGTGAAGTCGTGAATTTGTGAAGTGTGTGAATTATCTGTTATTCTCTTTGATGAAATTAAATATCTTTTCACTTAGCCCTATAGCTTCTTCTGATAAGTGTCCATACTCTGTTATGTGACTTATGCACTTCTTACAGAATTCAACCTTGTTACTTATTGTTCCTGACTTGTTAGATGAATCTCTATACTTAAACTTTAAGTTGCCTATGTTCTCTTCAATAAATTTACCAATCGGAACGTTTTCGTGTGGTTTTCTGTCAAACTTATTGAATACTAATGCAGTATTATCTTTTTCTCTTTCTTCAACAAGCAAGCTTAAATCATGTTCTAATTTCTCTGGT
>CAMLKS010000285.1 GCA_946480675.1 uncultured Bacteroidota bacterium | reverse complement strand
TGTTATCTCTTATATCAATAAGGAGATGGTAGAGGTAGTGGTGAATGGTACACACTTTCCCGTGTATCTTGATGAGATAGACCACCCTTACCTGAAATGGTTTACCGAGAAAAAGACAAAGACGGTACGCTCGGCCCCCGAACAACTGCCTGTTGAAAAAGAAAAACTGCGTAAGCCCAAACTGGCAAAAGGTGTGTACTTATCTTTCCTGCCGGTATACAAAGCAGATGTGTTTGAAGATGTGGTAGAAACGGTAAAAGTATACCTGCTGAATGAATTACCGCAAGCTGTGTATTTCAAATACATGGTTAATAACAATCAGCAGCAACAAATCTTTAAGCACGAAGGCAAGCTGCATGGCTTCGGCCATTTGTACCTGCACAGCATATCTTTTGAAGAAATGAGCATGCAGCCCCGTTTTCATTGGGAGCTAACGGATAGCGATAACACGCTGAATGATGTATGCGAAGGCATCGTAAAAATACGCCCGCAAAAGCTGTTTGAGCACATCAGTGCGTTGCAGTTGAAGAACGAACCGATGTTTAGCTACCTGCTAACAGATGGGTTTACTATAAAAACAGAGAAGGATGTTTTTGATACCCCTAAACCTGTTGCTAAGCATAATAAACCAACCAGGCCGCAACAGTCACAAGACTGGCGTGCCAAACTACCGCGCTACGAAATAGACCTGCATATAGAACAATTGGTACCCAGCATACAAGGTTTGTCTAATGCTGATATGCTCCGTATACAACTGCAGGCGCTCGAAGAGCACCTGCAGCACGTTATATCAATAAGGCAAGAGCGTACTGTTATTATCCACGGGCTTGGTAAAGGTGTACTGCGCGATGAAGTGCATAAAGTATTAAAGCAAACACCTGAAGTATATATCTATACCAATGAGTGGAATGGTAATTACGGCTTTGGCGCTACTGAGGTTTGGTTTCGTTATTAATATACAGATAGCTTAGCTGCATGTTGCAGTGCATTATTTATATATGCGCTGTACATGTACAAGCCTGGTAGCAGGTCTGTATAGGTTTGTTCGCCCGGTTGTAATTGCAGTGTTGCAACCTTTCTGCCGTTAATGTCAAATATATGTATAGCACCGGTTTGTTTACCGGTATTCTGTAGCATTACTTTACCATTACCTATAGCGATTGCCGTTATCGTAATAGGTGCATTGTTTATTGAAGTGATACCTGTGCCCTGTGTACTAATGGTATCTCCTTTTATTTCTGAAAAACAATTGTTGGATGCGCGAAGGGTTACAAAATATTTACCGGGTGTGCTGTAAGTATGGGTAGGACTGGCGGCTGTAGATGTATTACCATCGTCGAATGCCCATGCGTAAGTAGTAGCATATTTTGATGTGTTATTCAACGTTATCTTATTGCCGGTAAGCGTATGTGTAAAGTTGGCATAGGTATAATTGCCACTTGCATTCCAGTTGTTAAAACTATCTAATACAGCCCTGCTTGCAAATCGTTTCAGGTTAGCAGCATCTGCAGCTGCCAAAGTACTGTTGAAGGTGCTTTTAACCGTGCTTTTATGAAAGATGGAAGTGTAGAAAACACAAGCTGCAAGAAAGGAGCCATTCATAGAAGGGTGCGAACCGTCGGGTGAATATAACTCCATAGCAGGGAAGCTATCACGTACCTGTTTCCATGCTACGCCTACGGGTGATACAATTCCATTATTATCTGTGGCCATTTGCAGGTAGCTTTCGCGCAGGCGTTGCTGCATGCCTGCATAAGTACATATGGGCGGATAGGCCGCACAGTTGGATGCATCTCCATTCTTATAACCCCATGTCATAAAAAACATGGTTTCGGTACAGCTCCTGTTGTCGCGTACCATACTATCCAGCTTGCGTGCAAAGGGGTACGTGTCTCTTGCTACCTGTGTGGGCGAGAATGCCGGGCGTTGGCTTTGCTCCTGTATCACTACAATATCCCACTGCTGGCTGTATATCTTGTTTTTTGTTTGTATATCGCCGCTGTGCGCTTGCAGTGTATAACCACCAACAGTGTACTCATCATATATCAGCGTATCGCCCATAGATGTGGCCATCTGTTGCAGCAGTGAAGGCAGGTTATTGGTATAAATATAGCTATTGCCTATAAACAATACTTTGCGTGTGGCTGCATTTGCATAATTGCAGGCTGCAGCCAATAGTGCTGCGGATAATAAAATTCGGCGCATATGATTTTTTATGTCGTGTATATTATAAGACGGCATAAAAGTGTCACACCTTTGGGTTCGGGACGTTATTTTTTTATCTGTAATGTTTCCAGCATTTCATCTGTGATGTCGGATGTATAGATGCCGGCACCATTCACCAACACGCCTTTAATGCCATACTTTGGGGAAGAAATGGCATACACAGTTGCTTCATCGGCCGGGTCGCTATTACCTTCAAAACGATATATATTGTCTATAACAAATTCATCATGAAATACTTTAAAATGTCCCTCACGACATTCCAGGCAGGTTTGTTGCAGGTTGAAGTCCTCTGCATATCCTTCTTTACGCAACATATCTATGATTTCAGATACAGTGTCCATATGTTTTTAAATGTTTGTGTATTATAAAATTACGCGACCATAAAGGATATGACAAATTATTAATGGCACAGTTTTTTGTTAGCATACCGCGAACCAAATGACTAAATTTTATGAAACGATTATTCATGTTTACGGCCGGATTAGCTCTATTGTCAACTATGGCATTTGGCCAGGCAAAAAACACTTCAAGGGCTCAATATGTATCATTAGGGCCGGTGGCAGGCTTCGGCCATAGTTGGCTTAGCAATATGGATGGACAACAATTCAAGCCCGCAGGCCACCTGGGTATCAACGTTATCTATTCAAGGTTTGAACATTGGGGTTTTGGTGCAGAGCTAACCGCATCTCACGAGGGGTATAAACGGAATTTTATGCAGAACGGCATTGAATATACCACTGCAGTAGACCCTACATATGTGAAACTAACACCACGTGCTTATTACTTCTTTGGTAAATACACCAATGCCGTGCGCCCTAAAATATTCTTGGGCCCATCTGTGGGTGTGAAGGTAGCTGAAGATCATTATCAAAGCGAAACAAGGGTATTTGGCGACGGGCCAATAATGACAATGAACAACAATGGTGATGTATTTAATACACTGGATGTAGGTGCTGATGTGGGTGCAGGTGCTAACATACGCCTGATGCCTAGTACATGGCTTAACCTGGATGCTGCCTATTATCACGGCTTCCTGGATGTAACGGATATGAATAACAGTAACAGAAACGTACGATTGAATGTAGGTTTGATGTTTGGCTTATAAGGATACGTCTCGCTAAGGTGTGGACGAATAAACAAAAGGCGAGCTTCCTTTTCAGGTAGCTCGTTTTTTTATTTGCTTAAAACCCTGATTTCTACACGGCGGTTTTTCTCTTCATCTTCTATAGTCTTCTCCGGCCACACTAAGGGGCGCGATTTACCAAAACCCTTATAGCTGATGCGTTCTTTATCAATACCCCTTTCCAGCAGGTAGTTATAAATAAATTTGGCCCTGTTGGCCGATAGGGATATTTCACGTGTGTCTTCATCCAGGGCATCTACACCAAAACGAAGACAACAGATATGTCCTTCTATTTGAATCTTCAATTGAGGCATAGCGACCATAGTTTCATACAGAGCTTGCAGGGCAGGTAAGGAAGCGCGGGTAACAACATGCCTGCCCAGCTCGAAATAAATATTTTGCAGGCGAAGCGTTTGCCCCACAGCTACTTTTTCTATGTTGGGGATTACTTGCTTTGGAGCAGCAGGTTTTGCTAGTGGTGCATTCTTTACGGTTTCGTTACCGAGCATGCTGGTAACGATATCTACTCTTCGGTTAGGTGGAATGCCTTTATTGCTTGTATTACTTGTTTGCAGTTCTCCTTTGCCTATGCATAATTTAATATTGGCAGCAGGTATGTGCATTTGCACCAGGTAATTCTGT
>CAMLKS010000284.1 GCA_946480675.1 uncultured Bacteroidota bacterium | reverse complement strand
GGGTGTAGTGCCATACATGTCTTTAAAACTGCGTTGCAACTGGCGCTCACTTACATACAAATTCCTGCACAACTGCTCTATGCTGATATTGCCCTTGGCCCGGCGTATCATTTTTGTGGCCTCTTCTATATAGGTGCGTTCTGCATTCACAGATTTGAGCCTTTCCATCAGGAAAGATTCTGAAATGCGTATCAACTGCATGGGGTCGGTAATGCCAAACAAGCGTTGCGATAAGGTATTGACTTTCTTATTGAGGAAATTATCAATATCTGTATAGTCGTTGAAAAGTGTTGATGCCGGTACTTTGAACAGATGCATCAGGCTTTCAGGCTTCAGCGTGATGCCAAAGCATACAGAATAGCCTTTTGTTTTCCATGTAACAAAGTCTTTGTAGATGCCTACAAAGAAGGCATCCGGCAGTTTTTGCCAATCGTTATTGAAAAAAGCATAGCATTCCTGGTGCTGGGTGTGCACGATGATTTGTGTCATACCTAACGGCAGGCAGGTTTGCAGCGGGGAATCTTCATTTGAATCGCCATCAAATACCTGGAACCAGTAGTTTTCTACATACGGCAGCAAGTGCGGCGATGGTTTGTATTCCTGGTAAGCTATAGTCATATTCAATAGTTCAGTAGGGGTATAAATTGCTGGTTTTCAGAACTTGAGGGCAAAGGTATGGTTATCTTTCTGTTCTACATTGAAAAAAAGCGACATATTTGTTATGCGACTGCTGTGATTGATTGCAAAGCATTTTCTATGGCAAGCCACCTATCAGCGGGCAATTCGTTTTGTGCCAGCTGCAGGTAGGCAGCATACACCTCTTCCGGAGCACCCATTTTTACCCCCGTCAGCCATTGTATAATTTCAGGATTGCTGAGGCTGCGCATCATCCATTGGCTTTCTATCATCAGTGTTTCAGGTTTTATGCTTTGTACAATAGCATGTTCTGCTTCCAGCAGTGCGGTGTCGGGGTAGTGCTTCCAAAGGGTGAATAAAAGGATGCTTTCTTCCTTATTCATATGATACAGGTTGAAGGCTATAAATTCATTGAAAGCATAGAAAATGGACTGGCCCACAGTTATTCTCTGCTCTGCAGTGGTGGCCGCCGCCCATGCTGCGGTATGATCGCGCAGGCTCTCTGATAGTTTATGATCTATCTCGTGGTCGTTTTCAAATTCGGCCACCAGGGCAGCATTGTGTGCCGTTACTAAGGGCAACAGGTAGGTGTCTTCATGGTGAGCATGCTCATCAAATAGATTGACCACAAGTGCTACCTTTTCGATAGTTGCCGATGCGGCATCGCTGCTGAAATCGGTCTGCTGGATGCAAACTGCGGTATCGTAAAGCAGGGCGCGCAGGCCTTTATGTATCTGGTTGAATACATTATAACGGTTCTCTGACATAAAAAATGAATTTTATGCAAAGCTATCGCGCGGTTATAACCCTATCTTGAAAAAAAGCGACAAGTTTTGTTATAGAAATGTTTAAGTCCTAAGCAGTAGGGCAGAAACCTTTTTATGGCTCGATGCCGAATTTGCCGTCCAGCTCGCTAAGCGCGAACGTTTCTTTGAGGCGGATACGGCCGTTATCATCACGCTGTACAGTAGCGCATTCTACCTTCGGGTCGTGCTCGAAAAAGAGTACCCAATTTTCGTCGGCTGCTTCTTTCAGTACCACGTGCTTTTCATTCAGCGTATCGAGGGGGCGCATATCGTAGGCCATTACCCATGGCATAGATATATGTGCCACACTTGGCAGTAGGTCGGCACAGTAGAGAATGGTAACGCCATTGTAGTGTATCTGCGGCAGCATCATATTGTCGGTATGGCCATTTACATAGCGGATGCGTATATCCTGAATCCACTCTTCGCCATCCGGCACATCTACCAGGCGCAGCAGGCCACTTTCTTCTATAGGTAAGATATTTTCTTTCAGGAACGATGCCCTCTCGCGTTCGTTGGGGTTGATGGCGCTATCCCAATGTTTCTGGTTGCTCCAGTACTGTGCCTTAGGGAAAGCAGGCACCAGCTTATCGCCTTCGCGTTTGATGCTACCACCGCAATGATCGAAATGCAGGTGGGTGAGGAATACATCTGTAATGTCATCGGGCGTGAAGCCATGTTTGGCCAGTGATTTTTCCAGTGTATCATCGCCATGCGGATGGTAGTAGCCAAAGAATTTTTCATCCTGCTTGGTGCCCATGCCGTTATCTATAAGTATCTTATAATTGCCATGTTCTATCAGCAGGCAGCGCATGGCCCAGCTGCACATATTATTTTCATCGGCAGGGTTTGCGCGGTTCCACATGCTTTTAGGTACTACGCCGTGCATAGCACCGCCATCCAGTTTAAAATATCCTGCGTTTATTGTAAATAATCTCATATTCTAAATTACGGTTGATTGTAAGTGCTCTTTTTTTGCTTTAATGATGGCAAGGTACAAAACAATAGTGCCGAGGGCAAAGAAAGTAATGAGTGCTATGATGGAATTGCGCATAGAGCCTGTTACCGACTCGATAAAACCGAAAGAGAACATGCCGATAACGATGGCTATTTTCTCCGTAACATCGTAGAAGCTGAAGAAAGATGTTGTGTCTTTGGTAACGGGCATCAGCTTGCTATAAGTAGAGCGGCTGAGCGACTGGATGCCGCCCATCACCAGCCCCACTACTGTGGCAATGATGTAAAACTCCATAGCTGTAGTGGTGTAGTAAGCAGCGATACACACGCCAATCCATATCAATACTACAAATAGCAACACTTTCAGGTTGCCGAATTTTTCAGAGAGCTTCGACATGATGAAAGCACCGGCGATGGCTACCAACTGGATGATGAGGATAGTCATGATAAGCTGGCCGGTTTCCAGCTTCAGTTCCTTAGCGCCGAAGATGGTGGCCGCCAGCATTACTGTTTGCACGCCCATGCTGTAGAGAAAGAAAGCCAGCAAATAGGTACGCAGCACATGTAATTGCTTCATCTGCCCCCATACCTTTCTTAGCTCGTGAAAGCCATTGCTGAATATGTTGTGTTCCGGGTGTTGTTCCAGTGGCTTGCCCTGCGGTAAACGCGACAAAGGTATCTGCGCAAAACCAAACCACCAGATGCCCACCAGCAGGAATGATAAACGCGAAGCTATACCCTCATCGATACCAAATGTGCCGGGGCTTAACACGAAAACAAAACATATCAATTGCAGCAGCACGCTGCCGATGTATCCATAGGAAAAGCCCTGGGCGCTTAGTTTGTCGCGCTGCTCTTCTGTAGCTATTTCGGGCAGGAAAGAATTATAAAATACCAGGCTGCCGTAGTAGCCCGCAGCAGCTATGGATGCCAGCACTACACCCAGCTCTACCGTTTTGCCGGTAAAGAAGAAAAGGCCGCAGCAAGAGATAGCGCCGATGTAACAAAACAGGCGCATGAAGCTCTTTTTATTGCCTTTATAGTCGGCAATGGATGAGAGGATAGGAGAGAGTATGGCTATGAGCAAATAAGCGGCTGCCAAAGCGTAATCGAACAGGACGCTATTGGTGATTTCGACACCGAAAAAATTGACCTTATCGGATAAAATGGTGCCGTCTTCACCTTTTATAGTAGTAACAGCCAGGTAGTATGCAGGGAATATGGTAGAAGTGATAACGAGATTATAGGCACTATTGGCCCAGTCGTACATAGCCCAGGCGCGGTGTACACGTTTTTGGTTCGTTTCCATGCGGGCAAAGTAATTACAATTGGGCAATTAGGCAATGTGGTCATTCGACAATTTGGCAATTTGATAATGGGATGTGTAAATAATAATGGCAGCCAAACGGCTGCCATTGGGAGATATTTAATAATTATAGTAAAGCTTATTTTGCTGTTTCGAGTTGTTTTCCTGCCATCAGTGTTTCATAATCGTTGATGCTGTGCTGCAGGATTTTCTTTGCCAGGCGGGCACCCTGAAATTCTTCGATCTTCACCACCTTATTTTCCAGCTTTTTGTATTCTTCGAAGAAA
>CAMLKS010000283.1 GCA_946480675.1 uncultured Bacteroidota bacterium | reverse complement strand
ATTGAATTTCTCTTTATCGCCGCGTTTAATAAAAGCTTTTTCACGGTAGTTGAATGGTATATCTACACCGCCACCTATAAAGCCAAACTTGCGCTTTTTGAGGTTGCCGATTTTAATACCCAGCGGTGCGCCTATGGTGTACACCCTTCTTTTTATAGTGCTGTCGCCGATTTTATCAATAAAACCTATGTTTTTGATGCCCAGGCCGGTATAAAGGCCGATGTACTTATTAAAATCGTAATTGAAATTTACTCCGAAGTTGAATATATAAGTAAACCTCAATGTAGAAAGCTCATTATCTTTTCCCGGGCGGGTAACAAGTGCTGAAGAAAATATAGCACCATCCAGCGCGCTACTTGTATAGAACTTAGAAGGTTTATATGGCTTTGTTTCCATCCCTTCGGGTGCTTCCGCTACCTCTTTTTCTTTTGTGTCTTCCTGTGCTGAAACGGTCGTTGCTTGTAGAAATAATCCCGCTGTTAATAATCCTGCGTATAAATAGCGAAAAGCCATAATTTAAAATATTTATGTAAAGATATATAAAGGCCTTGCACTGCAAAAATTACAGTTTTTTTGGTTTGGCATAGGTATTGACGCTGTATCTTTACTATCCGTTTCTTTCCGCAACGGAAATAATGTCATAAGGTACGCAGATGAATCAAACCAAGTCAATGTTAGACATGCTAATGAACCAAACGGAGCAAGAAGTAGAATTTATGCCTATCGTTCCATTGGGTGAGGATGAAATGGATGACCAGGAGAAAGACAATCTTCCGTTGGAAATACCTGTAATAGCTTTACGAAACACGGTTTTATTTCCCAATGTGGTATTGCCAATAACCGTTGCCCGCGAAAAGTCGGTTAAAGCTATAACAGAAGCCCAGAAGAATGGGAAATGGATAGGCGTGGTTGCCCAGAAAGATGGCAGCAACGACGACCCTATGCCCGAAGATATATATCAGGTAGGTACCCTGGCCAAAATAGTAAAACAGATAAAGATGCCGGATGGTAATACGACCATCTTTATCATGGGGCGTATGCGCTTCAAAATAGAAGCATACACACAGATAGACCCATACTACACGGCACAGATAAAATACCTGGAGGATGTATTTCCGCAAAACGATGCAGCGTTTGAAGCGCTGGTATCTTCCATCAAAGACCAGTCGGAGCAGATAGCACAGCAATCGCCCAACGTACCGAATGAAACCAGCATCGTGTTGCGTAATATAGAGCACCAGTCTTTCCTGGTACACTTTGTAGCATCCAACCTTACGGCGAAGCTTACCGAAAAGCAGGCACTGCTGGAAGAGAATGATGTGAAACTGCGTGCAGAAAGATTGTTGCAGCTACTACAGGCAGAACTGCAGTTGCTGGAGCTGAAGAATGAAATAACCAACAAGACACGCGCTGATATAGATAAGCAGCAACGCGAATACTTCCTGCAACAGCAGATGAAGTCGATACGTGAAGAGCTGGGTGGCGACCCGAATGAGCGTGAGATACTGGATTTGCAAAAGCGTGCCGAAGGCATTAAATGGCCGGCACCTACCCAGGAGCTTTTTCAAAAAAACATAGAGAAGCTGCAGCGCATGCACCCCTCTACGCCCGACTATTCGGTGATATACAATCACCTGGACCTGATGCTGGACCTGCCGTGGGATAGCTTTACAGAAGATAGCTACGACCTGAAGAAAGCACAGAAGATACTGGATGTGGACCACTACGGTATGCACAAGATAAAAGACCGCATACTGGAATACCTGGCTGTATTGAAACTGAAGGGCGACCTGAAATCTCCTATCCTATGTTTCGTAGGCCCTCCGGGTATCGGTAAAACATCACTGGGCCGCAGCATTACCAGCGCAGTAAACCGTAAGTATGTGCGCCTGAGCCTTGGTGGCCTGCACGATGAAAGCGAGCTGCGCGGCCATCGTAAAACATACATTGGTGCCATGCCCGGCCGTATCATACAATCTTTGCGAAAAGTAAAATCATCGAACCCCGTTTTCATACTGGATGAGATTGATAAAATAGGTAAAGACTTTCGTGGAGACCCAAGCTCTGCATTGCTGGAGATACTGGACCCCGAGCAAAACAATACCTTTTACGATAACTACCTGGAGCTGGAATACGACCTTTCAAAAGTCCTGTTCATAGCCACTGCCAATAGCCTGGGCGATATACAACCCGCCCTGCGCGACAGGCTGGAGATCATACAGCTTACGGGCTATTCCATGGAAGAAAAAACGGAGATAGCTAAGCGCCACCTGATACCTAAGCAAAAAGAACTGCATGGCCTTACAAAAGTTAACCTTCGTTTTACAGATAAGGTCATCAACAAGATAATACAGGAGTACACGCGGGAGTCGGGCGTACGGGAGTTGGACCGTGTATTTGCAGCCCTGATGCGCTCTGTGGCCAGGCAGGTAGCTATGGAAGAAAAAGTAGCCCCGAGCGTAAGTGCCGAACAGGTAGAACGAGTATTGGGCAAACCTAAATTCAGCAAGGATATTTATACAAAAGGCAACCCTCCCGGTGTAGCTGTAGGCCTTGCATGGACCTATGTAGGTGGCGATATACTGTTTATAGAAACCATTTTATCAAGGGGTAAAGGCGGCTTCAGCATAACAGGTAACCTGGGTACGGTGATGAAGGAAAGTGCCAGCACGGCTCTTTCTTACCTGAAAGCACATGCTGCGGAATACAATATACCGCTTGAAAAATTTGACGAGCATAATATACACATACATGTGCCGGAAGGCGCAGTGCCTAAAGATGGCCCCAGTGCCGGCATCACTATGCTTACTGCGCTGGCATCTGCCTTTACAGGCCGCAAGGTAAAACCATTCATGGCTATGACCGGCGAAATAACGCTGCGTGGACAAGTATTGCCCGTGGGCGGTATCAAAGAAAAAATACTGGCGGCCAAACGCGCAGGTATTAAAGATGTGATACTGTGTGTGGAGAACCAGAAAGATGTAGAAGAGATAAACAAAGAATACATCAAGGGCGTTAAGTTTCACTATGTAAGGAATATGACAGAAGTGCTGGAATTCGCTTTGATGAAGAAGTAGGCGTAATTCTATATGGAAAATAGCCGCTGCAGATTGCAGCGGCTATTTTCATTTTATCACATTAAAATTTGGACATTACGTTTCATAACGTATATTTACGTTATGAAACGTAATAAATCATTACAGACACTTACAAAAGCCGAAGAAGAAGTGATGCACATCATCTGGCAATTGGATAAATGCCTGGTGCGCGATATTATAGAACACCTTGGCGACCCGGATATACCGCATAGTACCGTTTCATCTGTAGTGCGCATACTGGAAAAGAAAGGTTTTGTAGACCATAAAGCTTATGGCAAAACCTATGAGTACTTTCCCATCGTTACCAAAGAAGCGTATGCGCAGCATGGCGTACAAAGCCTGATGGAAAAATACTTTGGCGGCTCTCCTAAAAAACTGGTAAGCTTCCTGGTACAAAGCGAAGACCTGAATTTGAAGGAACTGAATGA
The DNA here is from genome assembly GCA_946480675.1 of uncultured Bacteroidota bacterium. The sequence goes on along the minus strand of CAMLKS010000283.1, from coordinate 493 downwards.
CATGCTCAAAAAATTAGATAACGCTTCTAAAAAGAAATAGCTATGCTATACTACCTTTTGAATGCTACAGCCATCTGGTTGATTTGCCTTATCGCTTTCGATGCCTTCCTACGCAGGGAATCATATCACAGCTACAACAGGTTTTACCTGCTGGGCACCTTTGCTTTAGGCTTGTTTATGCCATTGTATGAATGGCGCGGTGATTCTATTGTTTACAGCACCGGTATCAGCCGCCCGGTTGTAGAGGGTGCCGCAACCGTAAAAAGCAGTATTGTAAGCACTACGGATAACCCTGTAGCAATGAATTGGCAGCAATGGCTAACCATACTATACATTGCAGGTGTAGCCGTCAGCTTGTTTTTGTTGATAAAAGAAATAGCTGCACTGATATGGATGTACCGCCGAGGCGACAAATCGAAAGATGGTGTATGGAGCATCATAGAAACCGGTAAGGCGCACAGCCCGTTCTCTGCTTTCCGCATGGTATTCATCA
>CAMLKS010000282.1 GCA_946480675.1 uncultured Bacteroidota bacterium | reverse complement strand
TTTTTTTATTTTTTTTGTCTTTTTGAAATAGAAGCTAAAAACAATTTTTTAGCCCTATAGTGTTGAGCCGTAATGTATTAACAATCTATAAGCTTTATTTTTTCAATTATTTTAGGAAAACCAATAATATATTTATAACTTTGATTATTATTAATTTTTTAGAAAAGTAAAAATGCAAGAAGGTACAGTTAAATTTTTCAATGAAACCAAAGGTTTCGGTTTCATTACGCCAAGCAATGGTGGCGCAGATGTTTTTGTTCACGTTTCAGGTCTTCAGGACGATATCAGGGAAAATGACCAGGTATCATTTGAAGTGCAGGACGGCAAAAAAGGTCTGAATGCAATTAATGTTAGACGAGTAAGTTAAGATTCTATAACGTTTTTGTGGGGCACTTGCATTAACAAGTGCCCCTTATTTTTTGTAGTATTTTTTTTCACCATGACGAAAGTCTTTAATCATTTTTATGAATTTCAATAAAAGACTTAACCTGATAGGTATCATCACGATGTTTGTAGTATTGACTATGATGATAATAAGTTATTTCGCACTCTTTTATTTTTCTTTTCGCCAATAAATGGAATCTAATCAAACTGTTTTTCGCAGGAAACTTTTAAAAATACAAACAAAACAAGCGCTGTTCTCTTTGAAGAACAGTATACTATATATCGCGGGTATTATTTTGATATCTGTATTTGGCTACATGCTGGTTTTATTTCTATTGCCGTATATGCGCCCGTCATAAGCGCTAGGCAAACTGGCACATTAATAGGTTTTTAAAATAATCGGAATATGTATAAGGAAATAACTATTAGCCTGCAGGTAAATAACCATGAGGAACATGTAGATGTATCTTATTGCATTAATGTGCTGGGAGAGATACAGACCATTTCCTGTAAGGTAAAAAGTGCAACCTATAATAGTCAGCAATGGTTGCATATCCGCTCGTTTGAACTTAAGTCGGAAATAGCCGGGTTGTTGTACACACCGCTATTTGTAGATAATACCAATATCAAGAATTACAACGATTCCGCTTTTATAGATAAAGCCTACAATGTAATAATGGCAAAAGAGAATTTCATGCTTATGTAAATATTACGTCTGTATGAAATAAAAGCCCGCAGCATAGATTATCTTAGCTATGTAATGAGTAAGGCTAAACCCATACAACTCTCCATACCCAAGCCTTGCCACGAGGATTGATATTCGCAATTACTTACGGGGCAAACTTCTTACAAAAACTACGATATTTAGCGAACTCTTTTTCATATTCGCTTCTGAAATTAATGTCAATGTATTCATGAAATGCTACGATAAGATTGAAATGTTCTATCAATATGGATTTTATATCAATTCTATCTGAACTTTGTAGAAAAGATTTAGAAGGCTTATCCCAACCATCCCATTTTAAAAGTGCATCACAATGAAATGATAAAGCTCCCAATAATAGTTTGCCATCTAACATCTGAATTTCTCTACTTGTTGTTGGTAACATATTGTGAGTTACATAATTCCGAAGCCTTTTAACAAAGCAATTCAGTATGTTGTTTTGGAGATCTTTTTTTTTAGTCTCAATTGATGCGAAAGGTTTAGGAAGAAGCTTTAAAAATTTTCTGGTGTGATCTATAAGCGTAGAGAATGACACGAGGTAGTTATGTAGTCTCCTTTTAAAATCTTCGCTTTGAGTCGCATAATTATCAAAAATCATCAACAATTCATGAAAATTACTTTCAAATATGTACTCTGAATCTTTATGAATTTCAAAGGATACTATTAGATAAAATTCATCTGACGATACATAGCCGCTAAAATCAAATTCAGTTGAGTGCTGATTAGTTCTTTTCATAGTGGAGCATTTACACTCTAATAACTATGCCCCATCCACAGGGCACCGCCTATGCTATCGCGGCTGGCGCCTGTTACCCGGCTCATTACATTGGTCTCTTCTCTCCAGCGCAGGGTGCCTATTAGGGCCATTACCAATGCTTCTTTATATTTAATGGTTGTTTCGTCGGGGATGTGTACGGATACCTTCAATGGCAATAACGCTTCTGTGATGCGCTGTACTAAAAAGCCATTGAAAGCGCCCCCACCTGTTATCAATAGTGTGGCTTGTTCTTTGCCCAGTGCGGGGTATAGCTGCACGGCTTTGCTTACCTCATCGGCTATATGTTGCACAGCTGTGTGCAAGGCATCAGGCACCTCGTAAGCCACTTCCAGCAGCGATGGTGATACCAGCGACATGGCCGTTTCGTTACTTAAAGATTTAGGCGCGGTACGCTGATAATATTCCTGGCTGCTTAGCGATGCCAGCACATCTTGCAGCAGCTTGCCTTCGGCAGCCATGCCGCCGTTGGTATCCATATGCTTGCCGGCCTTGCCTGCCAGTGTATTCAACACCTGGTTGGCAGCACAGAGGTCGTAGGCCAGCAGGCCATCGTTATGAGGTACGGTAATGTTGGCAATGCCACCAATATTCAGCCAGTAATCGTATTGGCCAAACAGCAGCTTATCGCCTATGGGTACTATTGGTGCGCCTTGTCCGCCAAGGGCTACATCCAGCGCACGCAGGTCGTTGATGACAGGCAGGCCAGTAACGGCAGCTATAGTAGCGCCGCAGCCTATTTGTGCCGTAGTATGTTGTGCAGGCTCGTGCAGCACCGTATGCCCATGCGATGCTATGAAATGCACCTGGTGCTCTATGCCTTTATCTTGTATAAATTGGTTTACCAGTTCGCCCGTGTAACGGCCATAAGCCGTATGGAGGCGAAGATACTCAGGTACCGATAGTTTGGATGCATTCTGCAATTGCTGCGCCCATTCGGCAGTATATGGCATACATTCGGCATGCAATATCTCGTAGCTCCATTGGCCGCGTACTTCATCCAGCTGCACAAAAGCTATATCCAACCCATCCAGCGAACTGCCGGACATCAACCCGATTACTTTGTAAACCATCGCGCAAATTTAGGGAGAATAATTTAGTCGTAAGTCTTAAGTCGAAAGTTGTAAGTACCCTTCGCAGACTTATCACTTATTACTTACGACTTATGACTTAAATTAGCCCCATGTACAAAATGCCCGAGTTTACCGAAACTGACAAAGATGCCGTAAAAGCCTTTATGCATGCACGCACTTTTGTGATGCTGACGGGTTATGATGGCACACAGCCTGTTGCTACGCAGGTGCCTGTGCTGATAGATGAGCGCGATGGCAAAATGATATTGCGTGGCCACATCATGCGCAAGACCGACCATCACCTGGCTTTTGAGAAACATCCGGAGGTGTTGGTGCTCTTTAACGGGCCGCATTGCTATGTTAGCGCCAGTTGGTACACTACCCGTGGCAGTGGCAGTACCTGGAACTACATGACCGTGCACGCCCGCGGGCAAATGCGCTTTATGGATGATGCCTTTACATTGCAGCTACTTACTGACCTGACCCATAAATACGAAGACCCGCAAGCTCATCCTGAGTTGCTGGAAAACATGAGTATGACCGGCTATGTGCAACCTATGATGAAAGCCATAGTAGGTTTTGAAATAGAGATAGAAAGCATTTATCCTATTTTCAAGCTAAGCCAGAACAGGGATGATGAAAGCCATGCGAATATTGTGCAGCAACTATTAGCTACCGATGACTGCGATAGCCATAAGATAGCAGCGGAGATGAAGAAGAGGAGGGGGTAGTTATTTAGTTGTTTTTTTGCATACGGACTATCTGAGTTAATATTGTTAGGCCACGAGATAAGGTTAAGACAACAATCGCAAGGCCAGCAACATTAAATGGCAAAAGATAACTGCTTTGATCTTTGGCAATGCATAACTTAAGCATATATCCAAGAACTGCAATGAATACTAAAGAAATAATTCCGCTTTTCAAATGTCTTATGGTTTCAAAATATAGAGCACTAACAAAAAAAATATCGAATACAGTATCTGTTTCTTCAATATTCTCTCGATCAACACGGTTTGTACTTTTAAATGAAATTAACACTGTTATTAAAGTCAATAAAAAGCCAGCTAAG
>CAMLKS010000281.1 GCA_946480675.1 uncultured Bacteroidota bacterium | reverse complement strand
TCAATACCAGTACGCATGCTACCATGACGGCTCAAATGCTGGAGGGTATAGAGCAGGCCGTTATCAAAGAAAAACCGGATATAGTACTGGTTTATGGCGACACCAACTCCACATTGGCAGGTGCGCTGGCTGCATCAAAACTGCATGTGCCGGTAGCCCATATAGAGGCAGGCCTGCGTAGTTTTTACATGGATATGCCGGAAGAGGTGAATCGTATACTTACAGATAGGATCAGCAATAAACTGTTTTGCCCTACCAGTGCTGCCATGCACAACCTGGAAGTAGAAGGGCTGAACACACCCGACAGGGTTGTTGTTAATACCGGTGATGTAATGTATGATGCAGCACTGTATTATGCAAAACTGGCGGAAGAACGCTCGCATATTCTGCACACTTTGAACCTGAAGCCCGATAGTTATTTACTGGCTACCGTTCACCGCGCAGAAAATACCGACAATAAAGAAAGGCTGGCTTCCATAGTAGCTGCCATTAATACCTTATCAAAGCAGCATAAGATTATATTGCCCTTGCATCCGCGTACTAAGAAAATGCTGGAGCAGTTTCATTTAGAGCTGGAATGTACCGTAATAGAGCCGGTAGGGTATTTTGATATGATATCGCTTATCAAAAACTGCCATATGGTGCTCACCGATAGTGGTGGGCTTCAAAAGGAATCTTATTTCTTTCATAAATACTGCATCACCCTTCGCGACCAGACGGAATGGGTGGAGCTAACCCAAGCAGGCTGTAGCAAAATAGCCGGTGCTGAAAAGGAACATATTTTACAGGCAGTTGCTGACTTCTATGCAAAGCCATTCCATAATGGCAGCGTATTCTATGGTGATGGAAATGCATCACGCATCATTTGTCAATATTTGTCTTCGGCCAGTTAGTGCGTAGTGTTTTAATCCTTACACAGTATTACCCACCCGAAACGGGGGCACCGCAAAACCGGCTTAGTAGCCTTGCCCGTCACTTAAAGGCATTGGGTATGGATGTAACAGTGCTTACGGCAATGCCTAATTACCCGGCTATGCAGGTATTGGAAGGGTATAAAGGGAAGTGGCATGTGAAAGAACAATTGGATGGCATCACCATTCATCGCAGTTGGATATATGCGAAGAAGACAACAGGGGTTTTCCTGCGGTTGTTGAATTATTTTTCCTTTGTATTCAGTGCCATGATAGTTGGACTGTTTAATATCGGTAAGCATGATGTGATTATCTGCGAATCGCCGCCATTGTTTTTAGGTATTGCAGCATTAATGATAAAGCTGTTCAAAAGATCTAAACTGGTATTTAATGTATCAGACCTATGGCCCGAAAGCGCCGAAAAGTTGGGCATCGTTACCAATAAGTTTTTCCTGAAGCTAGCCTATTTTCTGGAGGCATGGTTATACAAACGTGCTGCATTAGTAACTGGGCAAACACAGGGTATTGTGCATAGTATATCAACAAGGTTTCCCTGCACTAAAACATTTTGGTTGCCCAACGGCATTGATATAAAACAACAGCAGGTAGAAACGAACTGGCGGCAACTAAATGGATTTAGTGATACGGATTTTATAGTATTATATGCAGGCATCCTTGGCCATGCGCAGGCGCTGGAGGTAATATTGGAAGCTGCTGCATTGGTAAAAGAGGACGTCAACATAAAAATTGTATTGGTTGGTGATGGCCCGCAAAAAGATGCGCTGCATGCCTTGAAAGAGGAACTGCAACTATCCAATGTACATTTCTTTCCCAATACCCCTGCATCAAAAATGCCACCCATTATCCATGCCACCAATGTAGCAGTAGTGCCACTTAGAAACATACCGCTGTTTAAAGGTGCTATACCCTCTAAAATATTTGAGAACCTGGCGGCTTCAAAACCCGTTTTGCTGGGCGTAGATGGCGAGGCAAAAGAACTATTTATTGATAAAGGTAACTGCGGCATTTTCTTCACCCCCGAAGATGAAGCCGAACTGGCCGCCGCTGTGCAGCAACTTAAAAATAATCCGTCCCTTTGTCGGCAGCTAGGTGCGAATGGGGCGCAATATGTGCGAACCTATTTCGACCGGAAAAAAATCGCTGCTGAATTTTATAGTCAGTTGCAGCAATTATAATCGTTTTGAATTACAGCCTGAAGCAGGATATCATTGAATGGGATGTACCCAACTGGGCTGAAGCCTTAGCATTCTGGCAACCGGTGATAGATAAACTGCCAAAGGATAGTAAGATACTGGCAATTGGTGAACGTGGCGGTGGTCTTAGCCTGTGGCTGGCACTGCAGGGTTTCCATGTAGTATGTAGCGATCGCAAACTACCTCTGCAACAAGCGATGATGTTGCACCAAAAGTATAAGGTGTCTGATAAAATAACCTATCGAGAACTGGATATATTTCATATTGATGAAGCAGAAGTGTACGACCTGGTACTGATGAAATCGGTAATAGGCGGCTTGAAATTACACTATCACGATGCTGCTTCCCGCAATGCAGCTGCACAGCAGCAAGCCATCCAAAAAATTCACGCATTGCTGAAACCCGGCGGTTACCTGCTTACGGCTGATAACCTGGAAGGCGCATTCCCCATCCGCTATCTACGCACCAGGCTGCATAAAAATAAAGCCTGGCATTATTTCACCTCTGCACAGCTACAATCGCTTTTTACGTGCTTCCAGGAAGTGTCTGTACGTTACTTTGGCGTTTTTCCCACCAAATTTGCTGTTACGGCATTTAATTCACTCTTTTTTGCCTTCAATAAATATCTTCTGAACCGTTTACCTGCATCATCAAAATATATTGCTTTTACCATAGCTCGTAAGTAATGGGATAAGTGGATTTTTTTCCTGATATTGGTCTTTTGGATGAGTATGCAGAAAATCAGGTTCGCGGTTATTGGTTATGGACATATTGGGAAGCGTCATGCGGCTATGATACAGCAGAATGACGAATGTGAACTGGTTGCTGTAGCAGATTCAAATGAAGCTTTGGCAAAGGATATTCAGGGGTCGGGTATTTCTTTTTTCTCTTCGCTCGAAAGTTTTTTGGATTCAGGTATTAACGCCGATGTGGTAACAATAGCTACGCCTAATGGCCTGCATGCTACACAGGCGATGAAGGCTATTGGTGCAGGGCATCATGTAGTGGTTGAAAAACCAATGGGCCTGCATCGTAAAGAATGCGAAGAGGTGATACACACGGCGCTCTCCCGCTCGCGTCATTTGTTTTGCGTAATGCAGAACCGTTATTCTCCGCCATCTGAATGGCTGAAACAAATAGTAGCAGATGGTGTGCTGGGTAAGGTATACATGGTGCAGGTAAACTGTTATTGGAACCGCGATGAGCGCTACTATAAAGCCGGCTCTTGGCACGGCACGAAGCAACTGGATGGGGGGACACTCTTCACCCAGTTCAGTCACTTTATAGATTTGCTGTATTGGGTGTTTGGCGATGTAGAAGATATCAAAAGCTGTTTCTCAAGTTTCAACCACGATAAGCTTACGGAGTTTGAAGATTCCGGCGTAGTGCATTTTCGTTTTTCAAAAGGTGGCATGGGTAGCATCAATTTTTCTACCTCTGTATGGGATAAAAACCTAGAGAGCAGCATGACGGTGATAGGTGAGCATGGTAGCCTGAAGGTAGGTGGCCAATATATGGATAAGGTGGAGTATTGCCATATAAAAGACTATACAATGCCGGAGTTGAGGCCTACGAATCCTGCAAACGACTATGGACCATATAAAGGCAGTGCTGCTAATCACCAATATGTGATACAAAATGTAGTAGATGTATTAAAAGGCAGGGCTTCTATAACCACCAATGCTTTGGAAGGATTGAAGGTGGTAGATATTATTGAACGCATATACGCTTGTAAAAATTAGTGCTGTGAAAATCCCTTTTTCCCCTCCGTATATAAACCAGGATGTGATTAATGAAGTTGTAGACACGCTGCAGTCGGGCTGGATAACCACGGGCCCTAAAGTGCGTGCCCTGGAAACACTGGTTGCCGATATAACCGGTGTGGAGAAAGCACTCTGTGTCAACTCATGGAC
>CAMLKS010000280.1 GCA_946480675.1 uncultured Bacteroidota bacterium | reverse complement strand
TGCATTAAAAAATATGCTTGTCATAGGTTGTATCCCTAAGTTCGGCTATTACAAGTGGCACATCCTTTTAAATGTGGTGTACCCATATTTTTTGTACGTGTATGCAGGTAGCGAGCTTAGTGTGTTTCGCGCACTTTGGTATAGGTATAGATAATGCGCTTACCCACCACCTTCATTTCCACTTCAACCAGCTCTCCGCGAAAAGGATTGAGGCGAAAGATGTAATCGAAAAATTTTCCGTTGAATAGCTTTTGTTTCGGGCGAAATTGTTGAGGGTGTTTCATGTTGTGTTTATTTTATTTTTGTTATTGAAAAATATTGCGTCTGTATAGTGATGGTGAATGTTTGGTGTGCTTTTTTATTTTTTGTGTACTGTTTTGAAAGGCCTATAGTGGGGATTGCATATTGCTGTTGTATATCGTTTTCAGTTGTATGCTCCGGCAGGTGGCACCGGAAGCGTGTAAGGCTGATAATAAGTGTTGTTTCATTAGTGTGTGTTGATAAATGTGGTGCAAATATGAGGCGGCAACAATGGTTTAAAAAATTTACGTCCCTGCTTAACGCTGCCTTTGCAACTGGTTAACCACCGTTTAACATATGAAAAAAGAAAGAGCAGGATGTATCTCATCCTGCTCTTCATAAAATGCTATTTGCTGTTACTTCTTTATGCCGGGCAATACCCTGCCGTTCTGGTGCAGCATCAGTTTTATTATCTTGTTATGCTCATCGCGTATAAAGCCTATCTGTGCATCTACCACTTTCAGGAAAAAGAAATCCTTACGTTCTGCAAACAACTGGAAAGGGTTTTGATTGGTAGCCTGCGCCATCAATTTTTCACCCTCCATAAATACTTTAATTTCAAAAGTGGGTGCCAGTTGATACACACCTATGTATTCTTTCAGCGTAGCTGCAGGCAGTTTCATTTCTACCTTCACTTCAGGTATCTCATACGCCTTTTCGTACAGGATGGCTGCCAGGTCGCGGCGGATGGTGCCGAGGTCGCTGGTCATGTTGTTTGACAGCAGGATGATAGCTACCGAATCCTGCGGAATCATAAACAGGTTGGAAAGAAAGCCGTGAATACCACCATTGTGGCCCAGGCTTTTTTTGCCATATATATCGCCGCTCATCCAGCCATAGCCATAGTTTTCTTTATTGGGTTTGGTAGCCATTATCCAGTCTACCGGGCGCAGCAGTTTTTGCGCCATCACGGCCTGTGCCCACTTATCCAGGTCGCCTACGGTGCTATAGATAGCCCCCGCGGCATACGATACCGATGAATCTACTAAAGGTGCCACTGCACCCTTATCGCCATCTATGGCAAAGTAGCCCGTCGCCTTGTTGGGGCTTTGCAGGCCGGCAAAGTTGGTGCCCGTATTTTTCATACCCAGTGGCGTCAGTATCATATCGCGCAGCGCCTGGTGATAGGTTTTGCCCGTCAGGTCTTCTATAATGTAGCCTAGCAGCATGTAGTTGGAATTGCTGTAGCTAAATGCTTCGCCGGGGGCATTGGCAGGCATCTTGTCTTTAAACAGCGCTATCATATCCTCGCGGCTCTGGTGTTTCATCATACCGCTGCGCTCAAAGAGGGTATCTTCTGTATAGTTGTATATGCCCGATGTATGGGTAAGCAGGTGCTCTATGGTTATTTTATCACCATCGGGAAAGGCGGGAAAATACTTGGATAGCTTATCTTTTACATTCAGCTTTTCCTGCTCCTGCAGCAGCAGTATCATGGTAGATGTAAAGGTTTTGGTTACCGACCCTATCTGGTAGATGGTATTGGCATCGTCCTTGGTTTTCCGCGCGGTATTTTTATAGCCATAGCTTTTTTGATATACTGTTTTGCCGCCTTTGGTTATCAGTGCCGTGCCGGTAAAGCGGCCCAGTTTATGATAAGCTATCAGCAGCGAATCCATCGATTTGGTTTTATTGGCAGTCTGGGCGTGTAGCTGCGCTATGGGTAATAATGCTACCAGTAAAAATGCAAGGCGGTACAATTTCATCATCTTATAGAGTAATTGACGGCAGGGGCCGTGTGTGTGCTAAAGACCAAAAATAACAGGAAATAGTTGGAACTTAATGAATAAGGGGCTACAGTTTTAACACATCGCTATAAAAACAAAAGAGGCACCCTGTGGAAAGGAGCCTCTATTCAGGATAAGAAAGTTGCGGCAGTGGACACTAGCCTCCCCATATCCCAATTATACCTCTATATGTGACAGGTTAACTATATAACGTGTCAACGCTGCAAATATGCAAAGTATGCATGCAGCCGTACAAGCCCGGCCCTACCCGTTAACAACCGGTTTGCAAACGGTTAACGAGCGGTTAACAAATGGCAGTTATCCGCACATCTAATTATTTAAGGGTTATTTAATAATTACTTAATAATATTTATATTTATACGCTAAATCAGTGTATTATTAACCCCTTAAATATATTTTGCTTATGAAATCTGTCTTACTCGGTACTGCATTGCTGGCAGGTAGTTTTTGCGCACAGGCACAGGCTACCCTGGTAAGCAATATTAACCTTAGTGGCGATTCTTATCCGTCGTGGATTACCATCTTCAAAAACAAAGTGGTATTTGCCGCCAGCAACGATACTTCTGGGCACGAACTCTTTTGGCTGGATAACGATACTGCCAAGCTGCTGTATGATATGAACCCCGTGGGTGATGCCCTGCTATACAGCAACAATGCAAAGCTGGCAGTTTCAGGCAATTATGCTTATTTCCCTGCCGATAACGGCATTACCGGCACAGAACTGTACCGCTGGGATGGTACGGCTGCGCCTTCCCTGGTGCTGGACCTGTACCCCGGTGGCATCAGCAGCGGTATAGAAGAAGTGGTAGCCCACAATGGCCTGCTGTATTTTGGCGGCCTGGGTGATGCCTATGGCAATGAATTGTGGTCTTACAACCCGGCCAGCGGGTACAAGCAGCGTGTTACCGATGTTTCCCCCGGCGGCCTCAACAGCTTTCCGCGCTTTATAACCGCTTATAAAAACAAGCTATACTTTACGGCCACTACCCTGGGCGGTGCTGATATGTATGTGTACGACCCGATGACGAACAGTACCGTGCTGATGAGCGATGCAGTGCCTTCTTTTGCCGGCAGCAATGCAGATGGTTATACTGTTATAAACGATAAGCTATACTTCGTAGCCGAAGAAGGCGCTACCGGCCGCGAACTGTATGTGTATGACGGCGTAGAAGTGAAACGCCTTACCGATGTAAACAGTGGCAGCGGCGATGGCATCTACAACCCCTTCAGCACGCGCAACCCATTGTTTGGCCACGATGGCAAAATATACTTTGCCGGCGATAATGGCATGACGGGTGTGCAGCTATATGCTTACAACCCTGCCAACGGCACAGCAGCTGTGGTATTTATCCTCAACCCATCGGGCGATGGCAACCCGGCCAACTTTACTGCTTATGCGGGCAAAATGTACTTTACGGCAGAGGATGGCGTTAACGGCTATGAGCTGTGGGCTTATGAGGGTACAGGCATACCTGTGATGAAAGCCGATGTAGAAACCGGTGCGGGCAGCAGCTACCCATCTAACCTGACACGCCTGAACAGCGAACTGTATTTCAGCGCATACAGCAGCACTACGGGTGTGGAGCTATACAAGTTCAGCGATTCTGCTGCACTGGGTGTGCAAAATGTGCGCTTTGCAGCCGATGTGAAAGTATATCCCAACCCTGCTACAGAAACAGCTACCGTATCGGTATCGCTGAAAAAGGCACAGGCTATGGGCATATGCCTGGTAGATATGACAGGTAAAATAGTGTATAGCACACCGGCGCAGCCATACAGTGCAGGCACACAACTGCTGCAAGTGCCTATGGCACAACTGCCGGCGGCTACCTACGCCTACCGCATATACGATAATGCAGGTACTACCCTGTATACGGGCCGCATACAGAAACAATAATGCACAACACACTTAACTATACACATTAAACATCGCTATTCTAAAAAAATCAAATCCAAACTGATATGAAACGTAGTTTACTCAGCTTATCGCTTTTAGCAT
>CAMLKS010000279.1 GCA_946480675.1 uncultured Bacteroidota bacterium | reverse complement strand
GTCCGATGGCAGGAAGGTATTGATAAGCAGCAGTGATGCTACCTGGTTGAATAGCTCGCGGTCGTCCTGGTTCACCCGTTGTAGCTTGGTAGTGGCAATGCTACCCGTTGTGGCGCCATTTGCCAGCGCCAGTTTAAAGCTCAATGAAGGACTGGATAGCGATCCTTTCATGAATAACTGAATATTGATGTCCTGCAATGTCTTGGCTTCAATATATTCCCTGTCCCTGCTTTCCAGTTGATCGATGAGTGCTTTCTCGTTCTTGCTCAAAAGATCATATAGCCTTGCGCGTGTTTTATAGAGGCCTTCTACATTCAGCGATGTTTGCCCTATAGGGCCGTTAAAGCTTATCTCGCTGCCATCGTTCAGCTCGAAGGTGCGTTTAAAGTAGAGTTGTTTTAACGTAAACGTATAGTCGCCTTTCGATACAAAATACTTACCACTCATGCGTATATCGTTGCCCGATGGTATATCTATCTGTAGCGTACCGGTACCGGTAGCATTGATGGCATCGCCGGTAGATGGGTCGAGCACCATGCTGATCTCAGCCAGTTCGTTTGCCAGCGCCTGTATGGAGATAGACATTTTGTTTTTGCTCTTCTTAGGCGCTACCTGTGCCGTGCCATAGCTTTTAAAAGTTACGTAGCTATAACTGCTAATGCCCGAACCGGAGCCTATAGGCAGGTATAAGTGCGATTTTTCAACTGGTGTGGCCCGCTGAATACGTATGGTAATATCATCGATAGGGCCACGTACCGTCATACTGCCTACACTGGCTATCAGGTTGCCGTAGAATACCTCATTCTCTTCTTCATCAAGGTCTATTACCTGGAATTTGGGTGAACTCATATTGATGTTCAGCCGCATATTATCAAAGCGCGTGTGGGTTATTTCTCCGCTAAGGGTAGCCTTGTTTTTATAAGCATCGTATACATCTATATCGCCGAAGTCGATAGTGCGGTTATTAAGAATAACGGTGCCGGTAGGTATGGTATACTGCGGCCCCAGGAAGTCTACGCGCATAGTGACATCGTTCAGCTTTACACTACCATCCACATCAGGCGCTGCTGCACTGCCGCCTATTTTTATATTGCCGGTAAGTGTACCACCCAGGTTGCTCAATATATCTGTAACAAGCGGGGTAGCCCACGATACAGGTGTGTTGTTCAGTTGTACGTTACCTACCAGCCTTTGGTTGTTCGTACTGTCGAACGACATGCTGCCCGATGCGGTTATGGATGCATTGCCACGATAGATACCGCTCTGGTCATTCAGGGTTATTACCTGTTTTCCCGCATCGTAGCTGCCGGATAGGTTGATATTGCCCAGTGTATCATTGCCAATTTTTACATCTGTGGCTTTTATATCGCCCGTCAGCAACATTTTGCCAAACATATCATTTACCTGCACATTGCCATTGATGCGGCCATCGGTCTGGTAGTCCTCCAATCCCACAATATTGCTGAGTTGGGCAATGTCTATATTAGCCAGTTCTGCCACCAGTGCGGGGCTGCTTGCTGCCGGCCTTGAATAGATACTAATGCTCTGCAATCCTGAATTTAGATTCAGGTCGCGCACAAAAAGATAATTCTTTGATAGGGTGGCGTACCCTTTAGGTATCTCCCATTTCACATCATTCAGGAAAAACTCTGAGGGCAGCAGCGTAAAGTTAAGCGTATCGCCATGCGCCAGGGCTTTACCATTCAGTGTAGCGGTGCCGTAAGTGTTGGTAGATGTGGTGGCTATTTTAAAGTCCAGCTCGTTGTTGCCCAGTGTAGTGGCTATGTCTATGCCGCCATTCATAGCGCTATCGGCCATGCTTACATTGGCTGCTTTGGCGTTGATGGAAAGCTTGTTAAAGTTGCCATTCGCATTTACCGATACATTGTTCAGCGCTATGCCACTGAAATAGCCGAATGGTATCATGGCATCCAGTGTCAATTGTTGGCGGTCTGTATTCAGGCTGCCCGAAATGGTGGCATTGCTGAAGCCGCGTATGTCGGGTACAACTACAGCCAGCAGGCTATCCACTTCACGCGTCACAACACTAAAGGTCAGGTCTTGTGCGGGGGGCACTTTAGTGGGGGCTTTTATGTAACCGGGCAAATACCCTGCAACATAATACTGCACAGAATGATGCAACTGGCTCAGTTGATAATTCCCTTTGATCTTTGCAGCGAGAGCATTGCTTTCTATTTCCAATACTTCCTGGCCATCTTCCTGGCCGCCTCGTGCATATACGGAGTCAAGGTCCAGGCGGTGGCCATTCCGCATTAGGTTAATGTTATAGAGCTTGGCATCGCCTACAAATTCATCAATGCTGCTGCCTATAAAGTTCAGGTCAAAGTCGGCGGAAGCGGTGATGGTATCTTTAGTGAAATTCAGTACCGCAAAATTGCTCTTCAGCAGGTTGGCCTTCGCATTGATGTTCAGTTCTTTTTTGCTGAAGTCGATGTTCCCGTAGAAGGCAAGTGCCAGGTTAGGGTCATCTACCATCAGGTTGCCTTTAAATACCTTGTGCTGTATCTCACCATCCATGGTGATGTTCTGGTATTTGTAGCCGTTAAATTCTATCTGCTTTACCGTTGCATCCAAGGTGATGTTGGCTTCCAATGGGTCGAAACCTTTACCGCTTACTTTACCGTTGATGGTCAGGCTGCCCAGTTGAGGTTGGCGCAGCAGCGTGCCTAATTGAAAATTATCTGTAGTTACCGTACCTGCATAACCCGGGGCTGCATGCTTGCCGGACGGCAACTGCATCTTTATATCCGACTTTATAGAGCCAAGGTTGGTAACCAGTATACTATTGGTAGCAAAGTTGTTGATATAACCAATGAAGTTTCCTTTGAAATAGATATGCGTCAGTTTTTCTATCGCTATATTGGGATTATTCTTCAGGTTGGGGGCATATTTCAGAATGCCCTGCCCGGTGGTTACCAGCTCACCTTCATTGTATTCTATATAGGTCTTCTCAATATCCGGCAGGCCTTTCATTTTCAGGTTGCCTTTTATTACAGATGTACCGTCTGTTATATTCAGCTTTTGTGCAGTTATATTAGCCACGGTGCCCTTTGCCTTGCCCGATGCTTTCAGTATAGTAGGATATTGACGCAATACAGGGGCGAAAAAAGCTACGTCTTTCGAATGGATGGTAGCATTATCCAGCTCGGCCACCATCACTACTTTATTTATGTAGTCATTAAAATCGGGGAAGCGGGTATAGTGCATGGCATAGTAGCTTTTCAGCGTGCTATTAGCCGTTTGCAGGAAAAGGTTTTTGCATATAGATGCATTGGGCGAAACCGTCACATCGGCCTTGGCTTTCTTAATGACGATACCACATCTTTCCACAGCAGCCAGGTTGCGCAGTTCGGCACGCAGGGTGTCTTTAGTGATGGTCAGGTTGCGCGCATCTATATCTATGCTGCTAATGGCCATGTGCTCGGGGTCAAACTCACCGGCGAGTGGTTTACCAGTGCCCGATTCCAGCCCGAAGAAACAATCATCCAGCTTCAGACTTTTCAGCTTTACAATCCAGTTATCGGTATTGAAAGCTGTGGTGTCTATCACAGCCACCTTTTTCGTCTTTGGCTTCGGTGGCCTTCCTCCTTCATAGTCGTTAAACTGGATGGCTACTTTCTCAATATATATTTTATCTACATCTATCAGTTTCTTATTCAGGTCTATCTCATTAGCATCTACCAGCAGGCTGCCCACGTCAAAGTCCATATCGCTGCCTACCCATGCATCGTCCATATGAAAGCGAACATTTTCCAGCCTCACCTTCTCCAGGTCCATCTCAAAATTGCCGCCTTGCTTTTTCTTCTTTGGCTGCGATGGCCCGGTATCAAAGGCATCTATCACAAACTGGTAATTCCATTGGTCTGATGTGCGGGTGCGGTACAGATGGGCATAGGTATTTTTAAGCCCTACAAACTTCAGTACCGATACATCTTTCCGTACAAAGAACCAGTCCGTAATGCGTACTCTTGCTTCACCGGCATATAAAAGGGTGTCTTTTGCCTTGTCCTGTATATACAGCCCTTCTATTACC
>CAMLKS010000278.1 GCA_946480675.1 uncultured Bacteroidota bacterium | reverse complement strand
GATATAGAAACAGGTGGCATGAAAACCGTAACTATCAGGCGCGATGCCATACCGGTATATAGTGTAGATGCCAGCCTGATGCTGGATGAGGTAACGGGTTATATCAAGATAACCCGCTTCAGTGCCAATACATACGATGAATTTGCTAAAGCTGTAAAAAGCCTGAAGGCAAGCGGCATGCAGCAATTGATAATAGATGTACGCCTGAACCCCGGCGGCTACCTGGAATCTGCACGCGATATAGTGGACGATCTGTTGCCGGGCGAAAAAATGGTAGTATATACCAAAGGCAGAAATTCCAGCCTGCGTGAATATAAAACACGGGATAAAGATCTGTTTGAAAGAGGCAAGGTAGCTATACTGATAGATGAGCGTTCTGCATCTGCCAGTGAAATACTGGCCGGTGCCGTGCAGGATTGGGACCGTGGTATCATTGTGGGCCGCCGCTCTTATGGTAAAGGCCTGGTGCAGGAGCAGTATGATATGGATGATGGGGCTGCATTGCGCCTTACCATAGCCAAGTATTATACACCTTCTGGACGCTCTATACAGCGACCCTATGCAAAGGGCAGGGATGCTTACGAAGAAGACTTTTCACACCGGTATGAAACCGGGGAGCTGGTTGGCATCGATACCGTGATGCAAGATGACACGGTGAAGTTTTATACGGCCAATAAGCGCGTAGTATATGGCGGTGGCGGCATCAAGCCCGATGTGTATGTACCTTACGATACTGCAAGGCTGACACCAGGTGTTGCCAATCTGCTTTACAGCGAAGATGTGCGGAATGTGGTATGGGATTACTTCATGAAACACCGCCACCAATTACGCCAGTATAAAAACATCAAGGAGTATATAGCAGGTTTCAGAGCCGATGCCCTGGTGGATGACTTTATAGCCCGGCAAGACCCTGGCTTTAGAAAGGCAGTAGTAAAGGTAATGCGCCTGAATAATAACTATGCTTTCTTTTCACAGCAGCTGAAAGCGCAGATGGGTAGGGTACTCTTTAAAGACAATGGCTACTACGCTGTGCAAACGCTGACAGACGATGTGGTGATACGCGCCCGCGAAAACCTGAAAGACCCGCGCTACTCAACCCTTATAAGCAGGTAAGGCATTCAGCCATTTTATGCTGGTAACATCACAGGCATCGGCGCAATAGGTTTGAGGGCCGTTGCTCAGTACCCAATACGGGCACTGCATGGTGCTGTGGTATTGCAGCAACTGGTGCAGGGTACGTTCACTGATGGGTACATCCGGTGCTTTACATTCTACCAGCATCCATGGGTGGTGGTTCCGGTCATATACCACTATATCAAAACGCCTGCTCAGGTTGCCTACCATTATCTGTTTTTCAACAGATATTAATGCCGGGGGATATTGCAGCTTATCCATCATGTATTGCAGCATATACTGGCGCACATGTTCTTCCGGTGTCAGCACCAGCCATTTTTTACGGATGGGGTCAAACACTTGTGTCTTATCATCTACACGTCGTAGTTTCAGTTCTATGCCGTCTATATCCAGCTGTATCATGCGTGGCACAAATGTAAAGCAAAAGCTTAACGTAGTGTGAGCGGCCCATGGCAGGATACTTTTATTTTTAACGTAACTTAGTAGTAGATGAAGACGAAAGAAGAGATTGTAAAGAACTGGCTGCCGAGATATACCGGTATGGAGCTGAAAGACTTTGGTGAGTATATTTTACTGTGCAACTTCAGCAATTATGTTACCCTCTTTGCAGAGATGCATGCAGTGTCTGTAACGGGTATTGATAAGCCCATGCAGTGCGCCACGGCCGATGGTATTACGATCATCAACTTTGGTATGGGTAGCCCTACGGCTGCTACTATGATGGATTTGTTATCGGCCATATCACCGAAGGCGGTATTGTTTTTGGGTAAATGCGGCGGGCTGAAGAAGAAAAACAAAGTGGGCGACCTGATACTGCCTATCGCTGCCATTCGTGGCGATGGTACCAGCAACGATTACTTTCCTGCAGAAGTGCCGGCCATGCCTGCTTTTGCATTGCAGAAAGCGATATCAACAACGATACGCGACTACTCGCGCGACTACTGGACAGGTACCGTATACACCACCAACCGCCGCGTGTGGGAGCATGATGATGACTTCAAAGAATACCTGCGCAAGATACGCGCCATGGCCATAGATATGGAAACGGCTACCATCTTTTCCGTAGGTTTTTTTAATAAGATACCTACGGGTGCGCTTCTACTGGTTTCAGACCAGCCGATGATACCCGAAGGGGTAAAGACAGCCACAGGTGATGCGGCCGTTACAAAGAAGTTTGTAGATGTGCACCTGCGCATCGGCATCGATTCGCTGAAGCAGCTTATCAACGATGGCCTTACTGTAAAGCACCTTAAGTTTTGATGGATACACCTGTATTATCAGTTGATGGTTTGCAGATAGCCTTTGCAGATTTCACAGCGGTGAAGGATATACACTTTCAGTTGCAGCAGGGCAAAACACTGGCTGTAGTAGGCGAAAGCGGTTCAGGTAAATCATTGACGGCATTGGCTGTTATGGGTTTATTGCCTAAGCAGGCAACGGTGAGCGGCAGCATACAACTACATGTAGCAGGCAAGCAACATAATCTCCTTACTGCAACTGTAACGGATTGGCAACAACTGCGTGGCAATCGCTTGGGCATGGTATTTCAGGAGCCGATGAGTTCGCTGAACCCTGTGATGAAAATAGGCAGGCAACTGGCCGAGGTTATCCTTACGCATAAGCAGGTGGATAAACACACTGCTAAACGACAGGCGATAGAGTGGCTGCGCAAAGTGCAGCTTCCCCATCCTGAAAAGATATACAGCCGCTACCCGCACCAATTATCAGGCGGTCAAAAGCAGCGGGTGATGATAGCCATGGCTATGTGCAATCATCCTGCACTGCTGATAGCCGATGAACCCACCACGGCGCTGGATGTAACGGTACAAAAAGAAGTGATAGCCCTGATGCAGCAACTGCAACAGGAGCAGGGTACCGCTATGATATTCATCACGCACGACCTGGCACTGGCTGCTGAAATAGCCGATGAGATACTGGTGCTGTATAAAGGTGAGGTGATGGAATACGGCAGCGCACAAACCATATTGCAATCGCCCAAACATCCATATACCAAAGCATTGCTGGCATGCAAGCCATCGGAAGATAATAAGGGCAAACGCCTGCCCATTGTTGCCGATTTTTTAGAGGCAGATAAGGCAAGGGCCGATGTACTACTGACCGATACACCACAGCCACAAGTGCATACCGCAGATACGCCGATACTACAAGTGAACAATCTGCGTGTATGGTTTACCGAGCATACAGACTGGCTGGGCAGGCCGGTTGATTATTTCAAGGCGGTAGATGATGTGTCTTTTACACTGAACAAAGGTGAGGTGCTGGGCCTTGTGGGCGAAAGCGGGTGTGGTAAAAGCACTATCAGCCGTAGCCTGATGGGGTTACTGCCTGTACACCAGGGACAAGTCATCTTCAATGGTGAAGACTTGGCTGCATTACCTAATAAAGAATGGCCGCGCATCCGCAGGCAGATACAGTTGATATTTCAGGACCCCTTTGCATCGCTCAATCCACGCATGACCATTGGTGATATGCTGATGGAACCACTACGTGTGCACAACATAGTACCTGCTGGCGAACTGAAGAAAGAAGCCCAACGCTTGCTCGACCTGGTCCATCTCCCCGCCGATAGTATGAAGCGCTACCCACACCAGTTTTCAGGTGGGCAGCGGCAACGCGTGGGCATTGCACGTGCATTGGCCTTGCGCCCGCAATTGATGATATGCGATGAAAGCGTATCGGCACTGGATGTAAGTGTGCAGGCACAGATACTCAATTTGCTGAAAGAACTGCAGGCAGAGTTCGACCTGTCTTACCTCTTCATCTCTCACGACCTGAGCGTGGTACACTACATCAGCGACCGTGTAATGGTGATGCAGGCAGGCAAGATAATAGAAGCCGGCGAAGCTACACAGGTATTAAAGCAACCCGAAAACGATTACACCAAACGATTAATTGCGGCTATGCCGGGGAGGTAAAA
>CAMLKS010000277.1 GCA_946480675.1 uncultured Bacteroidota bacterium | reverse complement strand
TGGCTGGGGGATAAGAGTGCAGGCAAGTTGCGATAATAATGTTTTCGAACACAATAACTTTCTGTCAAATTCATTTGATGTAGCTACTAATGGCACTATGATGTTAAACACCTTTAATGAAAACTATTGGGATAAATACGATGGTTATGATTTAGATAAAAACAAAATCGGCGACGTACCCTACTACCCCGTAAGCATGTATGCCGTGGTGACAGAACGTATACCTAATGCAATGATACTCTACCGCAGTTTTTTAACGGATATGATGACGCAAGTGGAAAAGCTGATGCCCAGTGTGATACCCGATAACCTGCGGGATGACAGGCCCGTAATGAAAAGTTGGAAATTAAGATGATAAAACTAACGGAAGTAACCAAGTCATTCGGAAAGTTCAAGGCATTGGATAATATTAGTCTCACCTTGGGAAAGGGGCAGGCTATTTCATTGCTTGGCCCTAATGGCTCCGGCAAAACAACGCTTATTAAATCTATACTTGGACTGGTAATACCCGAAGCAGGCACTATTACTGTAAATGGGCTGCAGGTAAACAACAATTGGGCATACCGCTCTCATATTGGTTATATGCCACAAATAGGGCGCTATCCCGACAATATGACCATTGTGCAGGTGCTGAATATGATAAAGGAATTAAGAAGCGATAAGCGGGTGTATGATGAAGAGCTGATAGATAGTTTAGGACTGAGAAAAATTCAAGACAAAACTATGAGAAGCCTTTCAGGTGGTACCCGTCAAAAGGTAAGCGCTTGCCTGGCATTTCTTTTTTCTCCGGATGTCTTTATCCTGGATGAACCTACAGCCGGCCTGGACCCATTATCCAGCGAAATACTGCAATCGAAAATAGCGCAGGAAAGAAACAAGGGCAAACTGATTCTTATTACTTCGCACGTGCTTAGTGATCTTGAAGATATTACGAGCCATATATTATACCTGCAAGACGGGAAGATGATGTTTCATAAGACCGTAGAAGACTTGCAAAACATCACAGGTGAGTTAAAACTAAGTAAAATAGTAGCCAGCCTTATGCAAGAGGCGGATGTGCATAAATCATTTCAGCATGAACACGATAGTTAAATACATAACGTTAGACCTAATCAAGAATAAGATCATTATCATTTACACGCTCTTATTGGGTGTAATATCCTTTAGTGTATTAAGTATAGATAGCAATTCGTCAAAAGGGTTATTAAGCCTATTAAACATCACGCTGCTATTTGTTCCTATCATAAGTATTCTATTTGCAACGATATACTTTTTCAATTCATCTGAATTTATAGAGTTACTTCTTTCGCAGCCGGTAAAGAGGAAAACGGTATTGTTAGCTGAGTATTCAGGGCTTTCAACTGCGCTTTGTGCAGCATATGCTGTAGGTATCGGTATACCAACAATTATATTGACACCTTCCCCTGCGGCGTTAGTGCTATTAGTCAGTGGACTGCTTCTTACTCTAAGCTTTACCGCATTGGCCCTTTTAGTTTTTGTTTTATTTAAAGATAAAACAAAAGGTATTGGGGCTTCAATCATTATATCCTTATTCCTAAGCTTACTGTTTGATGGGCTCCTACTTATTTTCATTTATTCCTTTGGAGAGTATCCCATTGAGAAACCCATATTAGGCATCATAGCATTAAACCCCATTGATCTTGCCCGCATTTTAATGCTTTTGCAATTAGATGTTGCTGTACTGATGGGTTATTCGGGTGCGTTATTCAAAAAATTCCTTGGAAGTATGGCAGGTAGTGCATATGCAATAATATGCATGATGCTCTGGGTGATAGTTCCATTATTGCTTTCTGTAAAAATATTCAGGAAGAAAGACCTGTAATTATAAACCAAGTGCTGCGCGACCTTCTGTACTTATAAACTCGTAATTCCATTTAGGTTCCCATACCAGCCTGATATCTGCTTCATAACCCGGCAAAGCATTTTCGATAGCTATTTTGGCATACGATATAATAAGCCCACCCATTGGGCAGGACGGTGTAGAAAGTGTCATGTATAATATGATGGATGCATTACTAACTTCCAGGTTATAAACCATCCCAAGGTCTACAATATTCACGCCCAACTCCGGATCTTTTACTTCATAAAGCGCAATTAATGCTTTAGACTTGATCTCATAAAATGGGTCTGATATTCCTATCTCAAACATTGGCAAATTTTTTTCTCACTATTAATAAGACATGAATAAAGTAGATGCTTGTGGCAACAGCCATTAATGCTGCACCGGCATAGCATAAGCCTGCGTACTTCAAAACGATCCCCGCAATAAAGGGTAAAAGACCCGCTATATACAGAAGCATCTGAACACGCACCAGCTTTTCATTGAAGAAATCTTTGGGCATTTTGGCAGGTAGCTCGTTTTCATCTACACTTTGCATCCATACGATAAAAGGAAGTGTTTTAAACGTTTGCGCCATTACAATTGTTCCTACAAAGCCGCCAAAAAATGAGAATCCATAAGCTAAGCTAAAATTCGCAGGCATATCGCCCACAACAAACAATGGCAATAGTAATATACAGGGTAATGCCAAGAGCGCAAACGAAAGCCTTGTCTGTTTCATCCCATTATCTAACTGTTTACGGATAGAATGTAGGTAGCTGCTATAAACATACCTCCCATAAAAAAATATCGCCGCTATGACTATCAATACTGCCAAAACATTCATTAACCGGGAATGAAAAAAAACCTGATTGATCATAAATAGTACCAGCCCGCTATTGATGCCATAGTATATACGGAAGACTTCTTTTTCCTTAGGCTCTTCACACAAAAGAAACATAGGTATCAACTTAGAACTGACCCCTACTATTAATTGTAAAAACCAACCAATCATCCCGATATTGGCATGCACTTTCAGATATTGCAAATGATTTACAGATAAAAACGGAAAGCGAAAATTGATAAGCAACATGCTTCCTATAACTGCTGTAAAAATCAGCCAGACATGTGCAGTTTTTATCAAGCTAAGCATAGCTCTTTCTTCTGCTTTTTTCAGGGCGGAGTACAGATTCAGGGAATGTAATAGAATAGCTGTAAGAATACAGGCTACACCTGTGAATGTATGCCATGTGAAAAGAAAATTCCAAAAGGAATAAACTAACAAAGCAACACCAACAGTAAGTAAAACCAATACCAGCACCGGCAAGACCCGTTCATTATACAATTTCCGTTCAGAAATAACAGGAATCAATTGATTACTGGCACCAAAAATTATCATAACACCGCAACCAAGTACAAATAGGTGTGTTAATGCTAATACCTTGGGCTGAAAGAAATGGCCAACAAATACATCTGCAGCAAACAAACACAGAACAGTGGTAAGAAAAAAAGCCAGGGCAGCAATAATATAAAAAGGTATTACTGCTGCCCTGGAAAAAACCTGTTGCCTATGCGGAAGCATTCTCTTTTTTGTTCTTAAATATTAATAGTTCAACACCTTCCTCTGTTTTCTGATGGACACATTCAAAAAGCCTTTCTTTCAGCTCCGGAAGCAAGAATAATGGAACCTTTTTATGAAATACAAACAATGCCTCATTTTCCGAAAGTGCCGGGAGTGCTTCGAGTATTCTCATCATCGGCTGTGGCATGGGCAGGGCCCGCACGTTTATAATGACAAGATTATCTTTGTACGCTTCAAGCTTTTGCTGAAATATGATGGGCGAAGGCGCTGTTGCTTTCTCCACCATTTTTGCCTCCTGCATTTTCTTAATATAAGTATACACTTTCCCTTCAGACGCGCTCTCAACATCAACTTCAAAACCTTTCTCCAACAATATCCGTATTAAAGGTAATGGCTCAAATGAATTGATAAGCAACAATACTTCCTTAGCTTTCAGTGCAGATACCGCATCCATGATTTTACGAAAAGGGTCCTTACCGGATTCAATATCTTGCCTGACATCCAGTGTATAATCCGGGTGCGTATTGCTGCTTATCTTCTTTTCTTCATCAGGTAATGATGCTTCAGTATCGTCGATAACGAATCCCAGGGGTTTCAATTTTTCCAAAAAACTGGACAGTTCCCAGCCTGCAATTCTTGCAGCTTCTGTGATAGTAACTCGTGTTGCAAGGTTCTTACGTAAA
>CAMLKS010000276.1 GCA_946480675.1 uncultured Bacteroidota bacterium | reverse complement strand
TTGCTGACTTCTTTTGTAACATAGATTTGAATAACACAAAGGATTTTAAAAATCATTCTGCAGAAGCGCACAAGATGGCAGCAAATTTCACATACACTGTCTATCTCGATAAATTAAGCACACTGATATTAGCTTAATGTTGTTCACCGAAACATATCCTAAATACTTACCACTTCATTATGCAGTGTTACTGGTATTGCTTGGCGCTGCTTCAGTATACGTGCAGGGCGTAGCAAGCCTGGCATGGTTGGCCATTGTTGTATGCACCATCTATGGTTTTGCTATAGATGACCTGCGTTGGCTGTGGTATGGCGTAGCTATGTCACCAGGCGTAGAGGTATGGTCGCGTATGGCAAGAGCGCCTTTAGTGCCGCACGAAATTGGTAAATACTACTTGCT
The DNA here is from genome assembly GCA_946480675.1 of uncultured Bacteroidota bacterium. Next base: position 3,715 of record CAMLKS010000276.1, on the reverse strand, counting down.
GCTTGTAATCGTGCTGCTTCTTGTTCAACACACACGTAGATATTCTCATCAGCCGCTTTATCATGTAGGTGCATTTATTTTGCTATGTCTTTTACCCGGGTTAATAGTAGCCTTAAGTGTTTTCAATTTCGAATATTGGGTGCTCAATGCATTTGGAGTTATTGAGCTTGGGTTATTGCTGGTATTCTCTGCCCGTGAAAGGTGGCCCATAGAAAAATATTGCAGCGTTCTGCAGTTTGCCATCATGCCTATGGTACCCATCTTAGTGTATCTCACACTGAAGACCCCGGACTTCGATGACATAAATTTTAAGCTGGGTTCTAACTTCAAAACATCGGGCAATTTTGGTAGCAACCAGGTATCTACTATACTGGGTATGGGGCTTGTGCTCACGACGTTGCTTACTATTATCAGGCGGCCATTATTCCGTATCAGCTGGCTTAACTATTTATTGATAGCTCTGTTACTGTTTCGTGGATTGCTTACATTTTCGAGAGGTGGTATTATTACCGCTTTGCTTGCCATTACCGCAGCTATACTATACATGGCGTTTATCAACAGGCGTTTATTTGCCAGGACATTCCTGGCAGTTGTAGCCTTGGCATCATTAGGCACATTCATTTTTATAAAAGTGAATGATCTGACCAAGAACCAATTGCTACTAAGATACCAGGGTGAAACCGCAGGTACTTTAAGTGGTAGCAAGCAGCGTTCACTTAACACAATTACATCATCGCGGTTGCTATTGGCGCAGACAGATTGGGAGATATTTAAAGACAATATCTGGTTTGGTGCCGGGCCGGGTATGTCTAAAGACCTGCGTTCGCAATATGGATTTATCGATATAGTATCGCATACAGAGTTTACAAGGTTATTGAGTGAGCACGGCGTTGGTGGCATGTTGGTAACAATCATCCTAATCGTTTTCCCTTTCTATTGGGTTCGCAAACAGAGGCTTCGTATCTGGAAAGCAATGTGTAGTTCGTTGTTTGCCTTTGCTTTGCTTACCAGTGTACACTCTGCCATGCGCACCAATACTACTGTAGTATGTTTTGTGCTGGCCGCTATGCCGGTTTATTTACTTCGTAAATCAAGTGCCACAAGCCATGTCTAACCGGGTTATCATAGTAGGCCTGTTTTCAGATCCCGGTAAAAGCCCTGTAACACAAGGCTATGAATTGGCAAGGGTGTTGAAGGCCGATGGTTACAAAGTATTGACTGTATCGCGCTACTTTAACAAATTACTGCGCTTAATAGATATAGTCTGGCAATTGATAATTAAGAAAGGGCAATATGATACAGCAATTGTGCAATTCTATTCGGGCAACAGCTTTATCTGGCAGTACGCAGCAGCGCATATTGTAAAGCTGTTAGGGAAGAAGTTGCTCTTTACCATACATGGTGGCGGTGTGCCGGCACGCATAAAGCGCTTTCCAAAACGATATTTAACATTGTTGAAAAAGGCAGATAAGATTACTTGTCCATCGCCATATATTGCAGATGTACTGCACAGGTACATGGTGCCTTGCTCAGTGATAGAAAACATTATACCGCTATCGCAATACCGTTTTGTGTCCAAAGAAAGTTTTCGCCCAGCGATACTGTGGATGCGTGCTTTTTCTGATATCTATAATCCTGAAATGTCCATACGTGCTATTGCCATTGTAAAGCAGGTATACCCCGATACCAAAATGTATATGGCTGGGCCTGACCTGGGAAGCTTACCTTCTGCATTGATGCTGATAAATGAATTGATGCTTGATAATAATATAGAGCTTGTTGGTTTTGCAGATAAAAAGAAAAAGCAACAACTAGCAGAGACCTGCGATATATACGTATCCACCAACAGGATAGATAACAGCCCGGTTACATTCACGGAAATGTGGGCGCTGGGCCTCCCTGTTATCAGCACAAATGTGGGCGGGGTACCTTATATGATACAGGACGGTGTGAATGGTATGCTGGTAAATAGTAATGACCACGAGGCATTGGCTGAAAAGATCATATCAATTATTAAAGACGGAATGCAGAGCAAGCAGATGGTGCAGCAGGCATTTAGTGATGTGGGCAAATACGACGAGAAAGTTGTGCTTAAAAAATGGCAATTCCTTTTAGCTGATTTATAAATGGGCTTTACAGAAAAGCTATATAGTATTGCGCCTGTGTTCCTGCAGAATGCATTGGTGAGCATATATGGCTGGCAATGGCATAAGCGTCGTTTTGGTGGTATATTTCAGGATGAACTAACAAGTTTTAGACAGCGCGAAAGTTTTACAGCTGAGCAATGGAAATCGTATGTGGATGCAAGCTTGAAAAAAATGTTGCTGCATGCGTATGATACCGTACCATATTATCGTACAGTATGGGACGCCGCCGGTGTCAAGAAAGCACAGCTTAATAATATCACTACAGATAGTTTATCAGCATTGCCAATGCTGGATAAAGAGGCACTTCGCAAGTATGGCACTACAGACCTGCTTTCTACCCAAAGAGAAAAGGGCGGTAGCTTCTTTTCATCCAGCGGAAGTACGGGCACGCCTACCAGCATACTATTCTCTCATCCCATGCATCAAAGATGGAGTGCGGCATATGAAGGACGGGTAAGAAATTGGGCAGGTGTGGATAGGCACATGCGACGTGGCATGATAGGTGGCAGGAAAGTGGTGTCACATGCCAATGCCATCCCGCCGTATTACAGGTACAATTCAGTAGAAAAGCAGGTGTACTTTTCTGCTTACCATATATCTGCTAAAAATGCGGCAAACTACGTAGCGGCTATGCATAAATATCAGCCCGAATACATGGTAGGTTATGCGATGGCCAATTACCTGCTGGCCCGGTTTATAAAAGAGAATCATCTTTCTGCACCATCTATGAAAGCTGTGCTGACATCCAGCGAAAAGCTGACACAGGAAATGCGCGATACGTTTCAAGAAGTGTATGGATGTAAAACATACGATGCCTGGAGTGGTGTAGAAGCTTGCGGATTGGTAAGTGAATGTGAGCACGGGAGTTTGCATATAAGTCCCGATGTGGGAATCATAGAGCTTTTAGATAAAGACGGAAGACCTGTTAAGCCGGGAGAAATGGGAGAAGTAGTATGTACCGGTTTACTCAATTACGATCAGCCTCTGATACGTTACCGCATTGGCGACTACATGCGTCTGGCCGAAGGCATATGTGCCTGCGGCAGACATATGCCCGTAGTAGATGAAATAATTGGTCGCCTTGAAGATGTGGTGGCAACAAAGGATGGACGCGAAATGGTACGCTTCCACAGCATATTTACCGGAATGCCTAACATAATAAAAGGGCAGGTAGTGCAGGAAGCAATCGATGATATAGCACTTAACATCGTAGCTGTCAACCCTTTAACCGAAAGTGAAAAACAAATATTGAAAGAACGGTTATATAACCAACTTGGCAATGTAAATGTGTATATTTCGGAACTGAAAGAGATACCGGTTGGTGCAAATGGCAAATTCAGGGCTGTAATATCCAAAATAAAAAAGTCGTAAACCTGTAAATGACTAAAGTTTTGACGGTGATTGGTACGCGCCCGCAATTTATAAAAGCGGCAGCCGTATCAAGGGTTATAAAGGAGCAAACAAATATAAAAGAGGTGCTTATCCATACCGGGCAGCATTATGATGATGTAATGTCCGAGATATTTTTTCGCGAAATGGATATTCCCAAGCCCGACTATCACTTTAGT
>CAMLKS010000275.1 GCA_946480675.1 uncultured Bacteroidota bacterium | reverse complement strand
GCCTTTATGCAAGAAAACCCCGGTAGGATAAAGCTCAAATAAAAAAGTGGCTGAAAACATTCAGCCACCTCATTTGGTGTTAATTCCTTACACACGATCTATTTTTCTTTTACAAACGTACGTACGGCAGTACCATAGCCAGGGGCATCCAATGCATAACGTATCGTTACAGCATCGGGCTCTATTAATAACGATTCGCTTCTGGTATCTATCACGTCGCCTATCGTTTCTGAAAACTGTGGACCGGCAGCTATCGTTGTATCATTTATCACTGTAAAATACAGTGCATCTGACAGGCCGGCACCGCCCATGTCTTTATTCACATAAAGACCACGCGCTAAGCGTTGAATTTTTACAACTCTGGGCGTACCTACACGACTATAATCACCAGAAAGGTCTTCCGTATCGTCATAATTAGTAACTGCCACATAGCGTGCAGCACCTACGGTATAGCCATTTTTTGTTTTGGTTTGATACAGCATATAATACATACCCGGTGTGTTTACATCCACCGTGTTTTCAATGGCCTTAACATTGGCATCGCCCTGCAGGGGTGCATCATTTACCACTGTAGCACCGTCATCTGCCGGCATCGGGTCTCCAACACGGATGCTTACAAATTTCTCACCGGCTACCTGCATAGTAGGCACTACTACAACCTTGGATACATCATCTTTCCTTTTGCGGCAAGCCGTTGCCGCCACTATTATCATTATGCTTATTAAGAGTAATTTTCTCATAGTTGTAATTTTTTAGTTAGCGTCCCACCATACTTTTTCTGTCATTGGTTTCTGCCCGGGGAAATTCAGATTCCTGGTGACTTCAATTTCAGGGTAAGGCAAGCGTTGAGGAAACTGATTGCCAATACGAGAAGTTCTTGACACAGTAAAAAAATCTGGGTATCCTGTTCTGCGCCATTCGGCCCAGGCTTCTATATTCTGGTTGCCATTCATAGCATACCATTTTTCTGTGATGATGGCTTTTATTCTTTCCTCGCTACCAGATGGAAATGGTGCTATATTTATTAAATGAATACTATCCACATAATATTGAACATCAAATGAATCATCTATGTCTAAAAGCGCAACTTTATACTCATTAAAGTTGGCTACAATAGCATCCCTGTATAATTGTCCTGCATCACCACCGGCCCAACCACGCGCTGAAGCCTCAGCCTGAAGAAATAAACTTTCATATGACGTTATAAATTTAACTGGTGCAAAGCCCGATTCAGAACTACTGGCAAGGCCACCTACAGCAGCGCTTGGTGTTGAATAAGACCCGGGAGGGTTTATGCTATAATAACCTTGTTCCAATCCGGCACCGCCTGTATAAAAAACAAAGAGACGAGGGTCACCCCTTTCACCTAAAGAATCAACCGATGTTGCACTGGCAATTAAATTTTGCGTAAAATTCAAATTTGCCATTTCTGAATACAATGGGTTTGTATTACCCGGACTGCTTGTATATTTAATTTGAGCAGTTTCGTCTGGCAATATAATAAACCCATTACCGTCGCTATATAAAGCGCTAATACCAGACTGTGCTAAACCCGGATTGCGATATGACAAACGTAGATACATTCGCAATAACAGCGTATTAGCAAACTTCGCCCACATAGTCATGTCGCCATTATATATCAGATCATCGCTGCCGGGATGGGCACCTTCATAGGTTATAAGGTCTCGTCCTTCTTTTACAAGATTAATAATGCCATTATATACATCTTCTTGCCTATCGTATTTTGGGCTTGTGATACCTGCAGACTCACCTTTTAAAGCTTCAGTAAAGGGTATATCACCAAAATTATCTGTCAGCATTTGAAACGTATAGCCTTGCAGTATTTTAGCTATTGCTGTATAGTTACGTGTGTTTTCAGCTGTCCCTGCCTTTTCTACAATTTTTTGCAGGTCTGATAAGGCACCCGAATACAATTCTTGCCAGGCATTGTTAGGTGAACTAGGTTCCGGCTGATATTGCTCAAAGGGTCTGTACTGTGACGAGTTTGGATTTTGTGTCCAATACTGACTCCAAATACCACCAACAATCTGGAAATAATTTCCTGTAACCTGCCCTATGGATATTTGGGCAGCCGGTAAAAGCTCTACAACCGTTACATCTGCAGGACTATTGGGATTCCTATTTACATCCAGCGTTTTTTTACAGGCTGGTAATATTGTTATTAATATTATTATCAGGAGTATATATGATAGTTTTTTCATATGCTGTGTGTTTTAGAAAGTGAACCGCAGATTCATACCGTAATTCCTTAAAGAAGGTTGTGCAGAAAAATCAAATCCTTGTGCATTCGATGCGCCGGAAGAGTTCACTTCCGGATCTACATATCGGTTCGATTTTGGTGTCCATATAAACAGGTTATTGCCATAAATACTGAATGAAGCCCCTCCAATAAACGTACGCTCAAACCATTTGGCGGGGAAAACATAAGTTAACCGTGCTTCCCGTAGTTTAATGAACGATGCATCTACCAGATTTTGTGATTCTTGCCTTAAGCCTGCACTGGTAAAGTATGTATATGGCGAATATGGAGTAGTGTTTGTATGATACTGACCATCGGCACCCATGTATACTGAATTTTCCCAAACACGCTCTTCACGATTCTCCGTTTCTTTAGAAGTACCTACAAAGCTCATCACATCTCTTGTACGTGAATAGAATACCCCCCCTTGTTTTGTATCAAACAAGATATTCAGCGTAAATCCTTTATATGACAAAGTAGTTCCTAAAGATGCCTGGTAGTCGGGCAAATAAGTTCCAAAATATTGAGCAGTTGCTGTTCTTAAAGGAATGCCGGTAGCCGAATCTACTATTATACGGCCATCCGCTGTACGTTGTTCCGTCACGGTATAAAAGGTTCCATATGGCTTATCAACTGCTGCCACTATGCTCATACCGCTGAAGCCACCCAATAACACCTGTTCGGTACCGGGAAATATTTCCTTCACCTTACTGTTGTTCTTAGTAAATGTTCCGTATATGTCCCATTTAAACCCGGTACGTGTAGACACAGGTGTTGCCCTGAAAGCTATTTCAATACCATTATTTGTAAATAATCCCGTATTTATGGTTTGGCTGGTAAAACCTGATGATGTGGCAATAGGTACATTGATAATCTGGTTTTCTGAACGCTTATTATAATAAGAGAAGTCAAACGATATCCTGTTGCGTAAAAAGCTTTGCTCGGTTCCTATTTCAAATTCACGTGAGAACTCCGGTTGAATATTAGGATTGCCTATCCTGTTATCATAACTAAAACCACCTATGCCATTAAAAGGAAATGTTGTACTACCAAAGTTTCCAGATGCCAGCGCTCTGTTATAGGTAGTCTGGTTCAGGTATGGTCCCGCATCATTACCTACCGAACCGTAAGACATCCTTATTTTAGAATAGCTCCAAACACCTCGCATATCAGGTTTGAATAATTCTGATACTACAAAAGATCCGTTTGCGCCAAAATAGAAGTATGATTTCTCTATAGTTGATGACCAGTCGTTACGTCCGTTTAACCCTAAAAACAGCATATTCTTATACCCCAATGAAATGTCAGTGTATAAACCCACTCTTCGAACGAGGCTGGTAGAGTTGTCAACCAATGGCGTGCCATTTGAGTTGGTTAGACTATAAAAGCCTGGTACTATTAGTCCTCCTTCTTCGTTGGTACTTGAATAGGTATTGGTAGTGCGGAATTGTGTATAGTTATGACCCAATAACCAGTTAAGATTAAGGTCTTTAATAACATCTTTATTGTATGTTATCATTAAATCATTAAACAGGTTATTTATGCTATATAAGTCTTCAGCATACCTGCCATTCACTTTATGCGGCAATCCACTATATAGTGGATCCCAACCTTCTGTATTAAACTTAGGAACACTTTGGTAACGCCTGTCTCCGGTCATATCAGTTGCTATCCTATCTTCTATCCGCAACCATTCAAAAGGCTTGTAGCCAACTATTACATTGCCATATACGCGGTCTACTTTATTTATATTCTTATATTCTTTCAGCGTGTAATACGGATTGATAGCATATGCACCATAATAGCCATAACGTCTTGCACCTGTTTCATCTTCGTAATCTATCGAGTTGAATTTA
>CAMLKS010000274.1 GCA_946480675.1 uncultured Bacteroidota bacterium | reverse complement strand
AGGCTCTATGGCCTTCGATGCACTGGAAACCCCATTTGGAAAAGTAGACCGTATCATAGGTGGCTCTGCTACTTATGCAGCATGGGCAGCTTCTGCTTTTACAGAAGATATTAGCCAGGTGTCTATAGTAGGCGGCGATTTTCCGCAGGATGAACTGGACGCACTGAAAGAGCGCGGTGTAGATATGGAAGGTGTGGAGATAGTGAAAGACGGCAAAAGCTTTTTCTGGAGCGGCCGCTATCATATGGATATGAATACGCGTGATACGCTGGTAACGGAGTTGAACGTACTGGAACACTTCAACCCTACACTACCTGATAGCTACCAGGATTGCGAATTCCTGATGCTGGGCAACCTGGTACCTGCGGTGCAGATGAGCGTTATTAACCAACTGAAGAAACGCCCGAAGCTTATCATTATGGATACCATGAACTTCTGGATGGAAGTAGCGCTGGAAGACTTGAAGAAAGCGATAGGCATGGTAGATGTGCTGATGGTGAACGATAGCGAGGCACGCCAGTTAAGCGGTGAGTATTCACTGGTGAAGGCTGCAGCTAAAATACAGGCTATGGGCCCTAAGTTTCTTATCATTAAGAAAGGGGAGCATGGCGCATTGCTATTTCACAACAAGCAGGTATTCTTTGCACCAGCATTGCCACTGGAAGAAGTATTCGACCCCACCGGTGCCGGCGATACATTTGCGGGTGGCTTCATAGGGCATATAGCACGTACTAAAGACATTTCTTTCGAGAATATGAAAACCGCTATCATCGTAGGTTCTGCTATGGCTTCTTTCTGCGTAGAGAAATTTGGTCCTAACCGTATGAAGGAACTTACGGAAGCAGATATAGAAAGCCGTATAGATGAATTTGTAGAGCTGGTAAATTTTGACATCAGCATCATCAGCTAATAACACCCTCGTATAACACTTAAAAGGGCCAGGTGTATAGCCTGGCCCTTTTCTTATGTCTTTACTTAGCTGCTATATAGATGGCCTTATATCCAGCACACGCATTTGCAATTTAGTATTACCGTTGAAATCATTTTCATCCAGCGTATACACTACATCGAACGGGCCACGTTGCACCATCTCAAATTTTTCTGCCATACCAAAGCCTATGCCATCTACTACAATGCCATTGTGCTGATGCACTACAAATTTTATGTGCTGCTCTTTTACAATGCGGCTATATCCCTGGTAATCGTGTACATGTTTCGATACGAATACTGGGCGCAGGTTGGTAGGGCCAAAAGGTTCAAACTGGCGGATGATGTTATAGAACGCAGGCTTGATATCTGCCAGTGTTATTTCAGCATCTATCTCTATTTCAGGTATCAGCAGTTCGGGCGGTATCGATTGCGTCACCACTTCTTCAAACCGTGTTACAAAATCTGCTACATTATCAGGATGCATGGTCATACCTGCAGCATAAAAGTGGCCACCATAATTTTCCAGCAGGTCGCGGCAGGCATGTATAGCTTCATATATATTAAAGCCGCTTACAGAGCGGGCAGAGCCGGTTACTTTATCATTGCTCAGCGTCAGCACAATGGTAGGGCGGTAATAATAATCTATCAACCGGGAGGCTACAATACCTACTACACCTTTATGCCAGTGTTCTTTATATAATACGGTCGATTTACGGTCCAGCAAGGTTTCATCGCCTTGTATCAAAGCCAGTGCTTCTTCCGTAGTGCTTTTATCTATTTCTTTCCTGTCAAAGTTGTCCGACTGCAGCGCTGCTGCGAGGGTCATTATCTTTTCAGGGTCTGTTTCTATAAATAGTTCTACCGCCTTGCGGGCATCATCCATACGCCCCGCTGCATTTACGCGCGGGCCTATTACAAATACCAGGTCGGCTACCGATAAAGGACGTGTAGCCCCCGATAATTCTTTCAGCGTCTTGATACCCAACGATGGGGATTCATTTACCTTTTGTATGCCAAAGTGTGCCAGCACACGGTTCTCACCATCTATCGGCACTATATCGGCAGCTATGCTGGTAGCCACCAGGTCCAGGTATTGATAAGCTTCTTCTTCGGGCAACTTCCAGTGCTGCACCAGTGCAGATATCAGCTTGAAACCAATACCGCAACCACTCAGTTCTTTATAAGGATAAGGGCAATCGTTTTGCTTGGGGTTCAGTATAGCTAAAGCAGGCGGTATATTATCATCGGGCGTATGGTGGTCGCACACGATCACATCTATCCCAAACGATTGTGCATATGCTATCAGCTCTACAGATTTGATACCACAGTCCAGCGTTATCAGCAGTGTATACCCATTATCGCGCGCATACTCTATACCGGCGCGCGATACCCCATACCCTTCGCGGTAGCGGTGGGGAATGTAAAAGCCCAGTTCACCGTTATACCTTTTCTTCAGGAAAGAATACATCAGTGCAACAGATGTAGTACCATCCACATCATAGTCGCCATATATCAATATGCGCTCGTGCCATTCTATAGCTTCGCTGATGCGGTCTACAGCTTCGCGCATACCTTTCATCAGGAAGGGATCGTGCAGGTGCGAAAGCTCGGGACGGAAAAACGCCTTCGACGAATCGAAATCTTCTATACCGCGCACGGCCAGTACCCTGCATAGTGCGGGGTGTATGTGCAGTGCGTCTGATACGCCTTTTACTTTGGTATCGTCAACGGGTTTTAGTGTCCAGCGTTTCTCAGGCTTCATGGCCAAAATCCAGTTGTTGTACCGATTGGTGATAGGTGTTCACCCATTTATCCAGCTTATCTGTAAATGGTGTTTCGGTAATATTCTCAAAAAAGTTTCCTTCACTCATAATGGTATGCAGCAGGCCATCCTGCGCCTGTATGCAGCGCAGTGCCGTATCGTACGGCGTGTGGGTGAAGGATACCATTTCATATACGGATACAAACTGTTCGGGGTAAAGTCTGCCCAGTTCCTTTTCTATCTTCTTACGCTCCAGGAAGCTTGGGTCAGCCACCTTGTCGCGCATTTCTATAAAGTTGTTCAGCGCCAGTTGTGCTACCGCATCTCCGTTTGGTTTGCGTTTTTGTTCGTAGGCTTTTAGTATAGCCGTCCAGTCGTCACCATGTTTATCCATCAGGCCGGCCAATATCGTACAATCTTCAAAGCCTGCATTCATACCCTGCCCGTAGAAGGGAACAATGGCATGCGCCGCATCACCTATCAGCGCACTCTTATCAGCAACATGCCAGGGGAAGATGTGCGTAGTAATGAGTGATGATGTAGGATTGGTAAAGAAATCTTCTATCAGCGTAGGCATCATTGGCACCGCATCAGGGAAGTGCTGATTGAAGAAGGCTAGTACATCTGCTTCTGCTTTCAAGTTGGCAAAAGATGTTTTGCCTTCAAATGGCAGGAACAGTGTGCAGGTGAAAGTGCCATCTATATTGGGCAGCGCTATCATCATAAAGTTGCGGCGCGGCCATATATGCAGGGCATTCTTTTCCATGCGCAGGTTGCCTGCCAGGTCAGGTGGTATGCACAGCTCTTTGTAGCCATGTTCCAGGTAGTGTTGCGATGCATTTACCCTATCCAGCGCCGTATAGCTTTTTCGCAGTGCCGAAAAAGCACCATCTGCACCAAATAGCAGGTCGGCTTGCTTGGTTATTTTCTTGCCATCGGCCAATTCGAAATGCAAGGTATTATCTGCCACATCTACATGCACACAACGGTGGTCGAAGTGTAGAGTAGCGCCTTCCTGTTCGGCCAGCGTCATCAGCTTTTTATTCAGCTCGCCACGGCTCACACTATATATCGCTTCATTATTCTTTCCATAAGCCTGCGATGCTGCAGTGCCATCAGCCTGGTGCAAAAAGCGGCCATACATGGGTATTGCCAATGCTTCCATTTCGCTGCGCAGCCCTGCAAGGTCCAGCGCCTTCCAGCCACGGGCACTCATAGCCAGGTTGATAGAACGACCGGCGGCTATAGTACTTACCCGCATATCCGGACGACGTTCGTATATCGTCACTTCATATCCGCGCTTGCGCAGTATGATGGCTAACAGGGAGCCAACCAATCCTGCACCTAATATAGTTACTGAACGAGCCATGTAATCTTCTCTTGGTTTCAGACAAAAATAAACTAATAGAGGCACTATCCGAAGCCTTAAACAATACGGTATCTTATAATATGACCACA
>CAMLKS010000273.1 GCA_946480675.1 uncultured Bacteroidota bacterium | reverse complement strand
AAACAGATCAATACGGAATATTCTGCGCTGATGAGTAAGGTGATGAGCAACGGGAACGGTTATGCCAAGTTCCCGATCAACGAGCCTGCTGAAGGAAAAAAGAAGTCGCAGATAGAAGAATACCTGGATTTCTACGAAGGTGAAGGTGTACAGCACATAGCTATCGCTACAAATGATATCATCACTACCGTTCGCGACCTGAAGTCTCGCGGTGTAGAATTTCTGGATACTCCGGATACTTACTACGAAGATCTTTTTGACCGCGTTGGCAAAATAGATGAAGCACTGGCTCCACTTCAGGAACTGAAAATATTGGTTGATCGCGATGAGGAGGGCTATCTGCTGCAGATATTCACCAAACCTCAGCAAGACCGTCCTACCCTGTTCTTCGAGATCATACAACGCAAAGGTGCCAAAAGCTTTGGTGCAGGTAACTTTAAGGCATTGTTTGAATCTATAGAGCGTGAACAGGCCAAACGTGGTAATTTATAATTCATAACTAATTTAGAATACATGAAATGGGGCGTTGTTGCCCCATTTTTGCTTTGTTTTAAGACTTATATTGATATATTAGGCTTATCTTTACGGGATTCCATTTACTAACCACTTTATTAACTGTAGTGATGATAAAAAAGCTGTTATACAGTTTATTGTTGATAGGTGTAGGCACTGCTTATGCCCAGGACGATGTGCAGGCGTTTCGTAACTTTCAGCTTTCATTCAGCCGCGTATCCCAGGCATGGGTAAAGAATAATGATTCTTTGCGTAAAATGTTCCAGTCGAAAGGCCTGGCATATCCGCCTGCAGATATTTATATCCGCACTTTTAAAGCGCAGAATGAAATGGAACTGTGGGCACGTGATAATGATAATGACAGGTATCAGTTGGTAAAACTATACCGCATATGCGCATTATCAGGCATATTGGGGCCCAAACGTTACGAGGGCGATCACCAGGTGCCTGAAGGCTACTATTTCATTGAAGATTTCAACCCTAAGAGCGATTTCTTTTTGTCTATGCTCTTGAACTATCCCAACTATTCGGATATGGTGATGGGAGATAAGAAAAAGCCCGGTGGCGATATCTACATTCACGGTGGCTGCGTTACGGTGGGTTGTATGCCAATGACAGATGCAGGTATACAGGAAATATATACACTATGCCTGAATGCTAAGCTGGCGGGACAAACGTATATTCCGGTACATATCTTCCCAACGAGGTTTAATACCGTAGGCTTAAACTTTTTAGGGCGCGAATATGCTTCAGATACCACAAAGCAACGTTTTTGGGTAAACCTGAAACAAGGGTATGACTATTTTGAGCGCTACAGGAAATTGCAACCTGTAATGTACAATTCGAATGGTAAGTATGTTTATGCCAACTAAACACAACACTTTACCCTAAATTTGTGTTATAAGAAGATACTAAACAGATTTATGCGCAACATAATAAGGAAAAGCAATACCAACGCAATGGCAGGTGTTGCTTTTTTTATAGCCGTTATCCTTACATTACTATCCTGCGAAAAAGAGGTGAAAATAAACCTTGACAGTGGCGAACCCCGGCTTGTGGTAGAAGGTGCAATAGAAACCGGTCTGCCGCCTTATGTTTTCCTTACAAAATCTATTGGTTATTTCGCAACTATCGACCTGAATACGCTGCAAAACAGTTTCGTGCATGGTGCGAAGGTTTCCGTGACGGATGGCAGTCGTACTGTTGACCTTATTGAATATACAGTTGACACGGGCAGTGGTTATAAATTTTCATTCTATACTATAGATACCGCAGGTGGCAATTTCTTTGTTGGGCAGGTAAATAAATACTATACACTAAGAGTAGAATATGAAGGTAAGGTATATGAAGCCGTAACTAAGATACCGGAGCCTACTACCCTCGATTCGGTTATTTCTGTACAGCCCGATGCTCCTTTTGACAAAGAAAAATTTCCGGAAGCAAGGCAGATACGTATCTATTTCAAAGACCCCGATACAATGGGTAACTATGTGCGATATTATACCCGTCGCAATAGCGAGCCCTACTATCCCGGCCTGAATGCTACTTATTCTGATGAAATCATAAATGGTACACAGTTTGAAACTACACTACCTTTAGGCGAACCACAATCACAGGTATATAACGCAGATTCTTCAGGCATAGGCTATGTTGGCGATACCGTAACATTAAAATGGTGTGCTATTGACAAGGCTTCGTATAATTTCTGGAGCACATATGAATTTTCTTTAGGTACGATTGGAAATCCCTTCTCCACACCCATTAAGGTAAAAACAAATATTAGTAATAATGGCCTTGGAATATGGGCAGGATACGGCGCTGTATATAAAACGATTATACTCGAATAATCCAAGTCTTTAGATAATAGGCATGCTCGTAAAAAATTCGCATTTTTGCAGGCATTAATTTCAAATGATGACAGAAACGGAAAAAGTACATTGCCTTATTATAGGCTCTGGTCCTGCAGGATATACTGCTGCTATATATGCATCTCGCGCCGGTTTGAACCCCGTATTATATCAAGGTTTGCAACCGGGTGGGCAGCTCACGATTACAACGGATGTAGAGAACTATCCCGGCTACCCTGAAGGCGTAATGGGCCCGCAGATGATGGTGGATTTTGAGAAACAAGCGCAGCGTATGGGTGCAGATATCCGTTGGGGCTATGCTACTAAAGTTGACTTTTCTCAACGTCCCTTCAAAGTAGAAATAGATGAGGAAAAATGGATAGAGGCTGATGCTGTTATTATAGCAACAGGTGCATCTGCCAAATGGCTGGGCTTGCCTTCAGAGCAGCGCCTGAATGGCCACGGTGTATCTGCCTGTGCCGTATGCGATGGTTTCTTCTTTAAAGGACAGGAAGTAGCTATAGTAGGTGCTGGTGACACTGCTTGCGAAGAAGCACTGTACTTATCTAAAATATGCAGCACCGTACACATGCTGATACGTCGCGATGAAATGAGGGCCAGTAAAGTAATGCAGCAGCGCGTATTGAAAACACCGAACATCAAAGTGTATTGGAATAGTGAAACGGTGGAAGTATTGGGCGAAAGCAAAGTAGATGGCTTGAAGATACTGAACAATAAAACCAACGAAGAAACCGTAATACCACTGAAAGCATTCTTTGTAGCCATAGGCCACGAGCCAAACTCTGGTCTGTTCAAAGGCTTACTGGATATGGACGAATCCGGCTACCTGATAACACAACCCGGTTCTTCTAAAACAAACATTGAAGGTGTATTTGCATGTGGTGATGTGCAGGATAAAATATACCGCCAGGCAGTAACAGCAGCCGGCAGCGGCTGTATGGCAGCATTGGATGCCGAACGCTATCTTGGTGCGCTGGAACATGCTTAAAAATGTATCTTAAATGCCCCACAATATTGGGGCATTTTTACTAGTCACATATGTCAGTTTTACAACAACATATACAAAATTACTTTGATGTAAATGCTGAGCAATTAGATATTATTGCCCGTAGCTTTCAATTTCGTCAAGTTGCTAAAGGTGACTATCTGTTAAAAGAAGGTAGGTTATGCAGCCAGCTTTCTTTTATACAAAACGGACTAATTCGGATATATGCACAAAAAGGCGAAAAGGAAGTAACACAATGGATATCATCTGCAGGTTATTTCGTTACCGACCTTGCCAGTTTCATTTTCAGTACTCCGGCCCGATGGAACCTTCAGGCATTAACCGATTGTGAATTATACACCATAGATAAGCAGGCGTATATTAATCTTGGTGAAAGCATACCTGAATGGCATAAGCTGGAAAAATTGTTTATTGCCAAGTGCTTTATAATATTGGAAGAGCGCGTAAACAGCCATTTGTTTATGACTGCGGAAGAGCGTTTTCAGCAGTTGCTGTCCTTACAACCGGACCTATTTAATCAGGTACCCCTTCAATACCTGGCGTCTATGCTTGGTATGACCCCCGAAACCTTGAGCAGGTTGCGAAAAAGATCGCTTAGCTAGTTCTTGATAAATGTCAATTCTAAGGTTTGATATCTATCAGACCTTTGTATTAAATCAAGAACAATGAAACATATTATTAAGGCTGAAGAATTGGCAATGGCCATAATTACCATTTACCTCGCTACTTTATTGCAGTTACCTATTAATGGTTGGATATACTTTATTGTGTTTTTC
>CAMLKS010000272.1 GCA_946480675.1 uncultured Bacteroidota bacterium | reverse complement strand
TACTGGGTAAAGAACGCAAACGTCCTTTTGCGCTGGTGCGCGTACCGGCTTTTCATGCAGAAGGTGAAAAAGTGCAGCAACTGGCCTCTTTTACCCTGCAGGTGACAGAAAAAGCTGTAGCACCTACTAATAATGCAGCAGCTAAAACAACAGCTGATAATTCGCCACTGGCTACAGGTACCTGGTATAAAATAGCCGTGAGCCAAACCGGCCTGCATAAAATAGATTATAACCTGATAAATAAACTGGGTGCAGGCGGCAGCATCAGCAGTGCTAATATCCGCGTGTTTGGCGATGGGGGTAATATGCTGCCGGAAGATAACAGTGTAGCCCGCAAGAACAACCTAACAGAAAATGCGATATGGGTGAATGATGGCGGCGACGGCGTTTTCAATGAAGGCGACTATGTCATCTTCTACGCTAAAGGCCCTACCGGCTGGACGGCAGATATGACCAATAAAGTATTCATACATACCAAGAACCTGTATGAAGACAAAGGGTATTACTTCCTGAACTTTGACGTAGCTGCAACTAAACGTGTAAATGCTGTAGAAAGCGATGCCAATTCTAACGTGACGGTCACTTCATACAACGATTATGCACTGTATGAAAATGACATCAACAGCCCGCTGCAATATGGTAAAACATGGTGGGGCGAAGACTTTGGTACGCAAGGCAGCAAGGTAAATAACCGTAGTTTTGATATAGATCTGGGCAGTGTGCCGGGCGATGCCAGCTTTAGAACAGTGATGGGTTGCCGTTCGGCAGGGTATAGCCAGTTTACCATAGCGCACAACGGCCAAACCGTAGGCACCTATTCATTGGGCCCTATGAGCACAGATGACTATGGCTCGCCAATGACCACCGAAGATGCTAAATGGAACAGCAATGGCATCAGCGGAAACCAGAACATAAAGCTGACCTTTCAACCGGGTGCAGGCGATGGTACGGGGTACCTTGATTTTATAGAAGTGAACATGCGGAAATCGCTGGCTTTTGGCGGCAATGTCATCGCCTTCCGCGATATAAACAGTGTGAGTGCATCAAACATCGCCAGCTACCAATTGGCCAATGCTGATGGGAATACACAGGTATGGGATGTGACCGACCCATGGGAACCTGTACGTATTAACGGTACGCTTAGTGGCAGTACCTATAGTTTTTCTCGCAAGGCAGATGTGCTGCATGAATTTGCAGCCTTCAAAAGTACAGACTTACCCGTGCCAGAAGCGGCAGGTAAAGTAGATAACCAGAACCTGCATGGCGAAGAATTGACAGATTACATCATCGTAACACACCCTAATTTTTTACCGGCAGCAGAAGAACTGGCGAACTTCCACAGGCAGCGCAGCAATATGAAGGTGCTGGTGACTACGCCTCAAAAAATATATAACGAGTTTTCATCGGGCAGGCAGGATATATCGGGCATCCGCGATTTTGTACGGATGTTTTATGATCGTGCAGGTACCGATACGGCGCAGATGCCTAAATACCTGCTGCTATTTGGCGATGCATCTTACGACTATAAAGACAGGGTAAGCAACAATACCAATTTTGTACCCACCTTTGAATCGGCACAATCTTTAAATAATCTTGGTAATTATTGTGGTGACGATTTCTTTGGTTTCCTGGATGATAATGAGAATATCGAAAAAACAGGCATTGCCAATACCCTGGATGTAGGTGTGGGCCGCCTGCCTGTAAAATCGCTGGAAGAGGCGAATAACTTTGTAAACAAAGTGAAACATTATAAGAGCCCGGCATCATTGGGTGCATGGCGACTGTCAGCTACCATCATAGCCGATAATGAAGATGGTGCCGGCCCGCATATGGAAGATGGAGAGATAATGGATGCTACTGTACAGACGAACAGCAATATCTATAATGCTACCAAAGTGTATCAGGATGCGATACCCATGGTATCTACACCGGGTGGTACACGCGCGCCGGAGGCGAATAAAATGATTAATGACCAGGTATTTAAAGGTACCCTGCTGCTGAACTATAGCGGCCACGGTAACACAGAAGTACTATCGCACGAGCGTATCATAACACAAGATGACTGGAACAGCTGGAAGAATTTTGATAAGATGCCATTCTCTGTAACCGCTACCTGCGACTTTGGCCAGTTTGACCAACCGCAATATGTATCGGCAGGAGAGCAGATAGTGCTGAAAAAGGATGGCGGAGTGATAAGCGCCGTAACTACGGTGAAGCTGGTGTACCAAAGCCCGAACCGCATACTGAACAGAGACTACCTGGATGCACAGTTTCAGCATATAAATGGCAAATGGAACACCTTTGGCGATGCCTTCCGCATAGGAAAGAATAAAACTTATAGCAAAGCATCGACCGCAGAGGGCGATATCCTCAACTTCCGTAAGTTCTCTTTATTTGGCGACCCGGCACTGGAGCCTAACTTCCCTGAATACTTTATTTATACAGAGAACGTGATACAAGGTGCGACCAATAAACAAGTAGATACCATCAATGCGCTGGGTGAATATATAGTGAATGGCTATGTGGGCGATATAAATGGAAACATACTGGGCGATTTTAACGGCCGGGCAGATATTATCATCTTTGACAAGCCACGCACGCTGAAAACCCTTACCAATATCAACAAGAGCTTTACCGTGCGTAACAATATCATCTATAAGGGTAAGGCCACGGTAACGAATGGCAAATTTTCTGTAGCCTTCATTGCCCCTAAGGATATTAATTATGATTTTGGCAAAGGCAAAGTGAGCTACTATGCAGAGAATGGTAAGACCGATGCTGCCGGCGCTGATTTTAATTATACGGTAGGTGGTTTTTCAGATTATCCCGTTACGGACAACAATCCGCCGAAGGTAAGGCCATTTATAGAAGACAGCCTCTTCCGTAATGGTGGGCTTACAGGGCCTAATACCCTGCTGTATGCTATACTGGAAGATGAAACAGGCATCAACGTATCGGGCAATGCTGTGGGGCATGACCTGACCGCTGTGCTGGATGGCAAGGTGCAGGAAGCCTTTATCCTGAATGACTATTACGAAACCGAGCCGAATACGTACAAGCGAGGCTATGTAAACTTCCCTATGACGGGACTGGCAGAAGGCCGTCACCGCCTGGTAGTGAAAGCGTGGGATGTAAATAATAATTCTGGTGAGGGCGTTGTAGACTTTGAAGTCGCTAACGGACAGATGATGAAAGTGCAGCAGCTAATGAACTACCCGAACCCTTTTCACGATGTAACGCATTTTGTATTTGAGCACAACCACCCGGATGAATATATGTGGGCTGAAATAAACATATATAACGCAGCCGGTGTGCTGGTGCGCACCATCAGGCAGAATTTTTACCCCAGCAGTAGCCGTAGCAAAGAAATAACCTGGGACGGGACCGATAATAACGGGGCTAAAATAGCCTCCGGCGTGTATATTTATAGAATGAGTATCACGACAGATACCGGAACTAAAGATTCGGCATACCAAAAACTTGTGTTTATACGTTAATTTTCAGAACACAAAGCGTATATTGCTTGTCCGATTGTATGACAGAGGATACAATTTGATAGCAATCATAAATTAAAATACCTTTGCAAAGCTTTAAAATAAATTATAATAGAATGGCAAAACGTTTTGCTTTAGCAGGATTAACTGTAGCAGCAGCCCTCACTTCTTTCACCACTTTTGCGCAAAAACCCAACCTGAACGGTACTACCAATACCGTTACTACTGCCGTGCCTTTTCTGCGTATATCTCCGGATGCCCGTGCAGGCGCTATGGGCGATGTAGGTATTGCAACATCTCCGGATGCCAATGCACAACACTGGAATGTGGCAAAACTGCCATTTGCTGAAAAGAAATATGGTGTATCTGCAACCTATACTCCATGGCTAAAAGATATAGTGCCTGATATATTCCTGGCTTACCTTTCCGGCTATGCTAAGTTTGGCGAGAAAGTACCGCAAACGATCAGTGCATCGCTTCGCTATTTTTCACTGGGTGAAATAAACTATACGGACGTAAACGCGCAGCCTTTAGGTACCGGCCGTCCTAATGAGTTTGCTTTCGACCTGGGTTATGGCCGTAAGCTGTCTGAAAACCTGTCTACAGGCCTTAGCTTCCGTTATATACACTCTGCCATCGCTTCGGGCCTGGCATCCGGTAGCAACGTAGA
>CAMLKS010000271.1 GCA_946480675.1 uncultured Bacteroidota bacterium | reverse complement strand
CCTTCCAGGCTTATGTGCAAATGTTGGATAAGTACGAAAGGGATAATGATGAGCTTACCCACAAACTGTTCATAGAACTTGGCCGCAACTTTATAACGCCTTACGACAGGGAAGATATCCACTACATGGCAAAGGGACTGGATGATATAGCCGACCTGAACTTCGGCATTATTCGCCAGATGAATAGCTATGGCCTTACAGAGCCTGTGAATATTACTAAATACGTAGCAGGCGAGTTCAAACGCCTGGTAGAATTGCTAAGCGGTGCAGTAAAGAAATTGAGTGATAAACGTAACTTGTCTGCCCTCGGGGATACCTGTGTAGAGATGAAGAAAATTATCATAGCCTGTGATAGCAGGGTAGATGCAGCTATCTACGGTCTGTTCCCTAGCGAGACGGATGTTGTGGGCATCATTAAATGGATGGAGCATTTTGAACTGCTGCAGGTGCTTATGGAAAAATGTGAAAACGTAGTACATACAATAGAATCCATCATCATAAAATATAGTTAGAGAGTACACATCATCGCAATAAGGAGCCCCATACGGGGCTTTTTTTATTTTACCTTGATAAAAGGATACAAATGGGATATTTTTGCTACGGTTATGCGGATATTAATGGTTTGCCTGGGAAATATTTGCCGGTCGCCGATAGCAGAGGGTGTCATGCGACACAAAATAGCCCAGCACGGGTTGGATTGGACGGTCGCTTCTGCCGGTACAGAGTCTTATCATATAGGCGAGGCACCGCACCACCATTCGCAAAAGGTATGCACTACTTATGGGGTAGATATCTCTGCACAGCGTGCCCAGAAATTTACTGCTGCTGACATTAGCAAATATGACAGGGTGTATGCTATGGCTGTCGATGTGTATGAAGAGATCAGGCAAATAGCTGGCCGCAATACCAACCTTGACAATGTGCATTTGTTTCTTAACGAACTGCACCCCGGTAGTGATGCCTCTGTGCCCGACCCATGGTATGGCAATGAAGATGGCTACTTGCCGGTATACCAGATGATAGAACAAACCTGCAATGCCATAATAGAAAAATACAAGTAACAACAAACTATGTCTAAACCATCCATACCACAGGGCACACGCGATTTCTCACCTGCTGAGGTTCGTAAGCGCCAGTATATCTTCAATACACTCAGGAATATCTTCGAGATATATGGTTTTCAACCGCTGGAAACACCGGCTATGGAAAACCTGGCCACGCTTACCGGCAAATACGGTGAGGAAGGAGACAGGCTGATTTTTAAAATACTGAACAATGGCCTGCACGAGAAAAAGGATGCGGATAAAGAAAAGCTGAATACAGAATGGCAACGCTTGCTGGATAAACCCGTTTCATCGCCTATAGTTACAGAACGTGCTTTGCGTTACGATCTTACCATACCCTTTGCACGCTATGTAGTAATGCACCAGAATGAATTGGCGTTCCCTTTTCGGCGCTACCAGATGCAGCCGGTATGGCGCGCCGATAGGCCTCAACGTGGTCGCTACCGCGAATTCTGGCAATGCGATGCAGATGTAGTAGGCAGTAATTCACTGATAAATGAAGCGGAGTTATTGTGCATTTACCAGGGCGCTTTCGCTAAGCTGTGCATGCCGCAGGTAGCTTTAAAAATAAATAGCCGCAAACTATTGGCTGGCTTATCTGAACTGTGTAATGCACCTGAAAAAATGATGGACATTACTATAGCGCTGGATAAGCTGGATAAAATAGGTTGGGATGGGGTAACTAAAGAACTGCAACAGCGTGGTATAGATAGTAATGGTATCGCGCAGATAGAAAAAATTATAAATGTAACGGGTAATAATGAAGAGAAGCTGGCTGCTTTTGAAAACATCATGCAGCAAAGCGCAACCGGCATGAAGGGTATTGAAGAATTAAGGCAGACGCTGGCATACCATCAGCAGATAAAGGATGCCTCATGGCAGTCGGTTATCGAAGTAGATATCAGCCTGGCACGCGGTCTTAACTATTATACGGGTGTGATAGTAGAAGTAGTATGTCGTGCTGTGCAAATGGGCAGCATAGGTGGTGGTGGCCGTTACGATGACCTGACGGGACTTTTTGGGCTTAAAAACTTGTCGGGTGTAGGGGTGTCATTTGGTATCGATAGGATATACGATGTAATGGAAGAGCTGGACTTGTTCCCTAAAAACGCAGCTACAGGTGCAGCAGTAATGCTCACAAACTTTGGTGGTGAGAATGAGGCATATGCATTGCACGCACTTCAAAAACTACGTGCCGCAGACATAGCTGCAGAGATATACCCCGAGGCTGCGAAGTTTGATAAACAAATGAAGTATGCCAATAAAAAAGGTGTGCCTTATGTAATATTAGCAGGCGATGAGGAAAGACAAAAAAACCTGGTAAGCCTTAAAAATTTCCATACAGGTGCTCAGGAAATGATACATATAGAAGATGTGATAGCCATACTGAAAGGTGGGCTATGATTTATAAATAATTATATAATAGAAAAGCCCCGACATGCGGGGCTTTATATTTTTGTAGCAGCATTGCCTTAACGGAAGGCCGGGCAGTTTGCTTGCCAGTATTTTTTTACGTTACCAAATGATTTCAGGTAAACAGTAACCGTTACGTTACCAAACCAATACCAGTCATTAGCTTTGCTATCACCACGCTGAAATTTGAAGTTAGGATAATCCTGGTTGCCTTCTTGTTTCTTCTGCCACCAGTCACCTCTTTCATCTGAACGGAAAGACAGGTCAACAGCTTGCTGGCCTTTATAAGCCCTTAAAGTATCCAGGTTTACATATGTTTTGCTTACATCATCCAGGTAGTCGGTATTTGTGTAGCGGAAACCAAGTTCTGTAGTAATGAAGAAGGTTTTGCCCACAAAAAACTTCAATCCACCACCTATCGGGAAGGCAATATTTACAGTTTTGTATTCTTTACGGTCAGGATAAACCGGGATACCCTGTCCTTCAGTGCCTAAAGCGCGCAGGTAAACCTTCTCACCCCTTGCACCGTCGGTATACGGGTTGAAATGGAATAACGATAAACCGGCAAAGATATAAGGCGATACTTTTGCCCTGTCAGACTCAACCTGCAACAGGTTCAGTTCAAACCCGCCATGTACTTCAAACAGGTTGGAAGCGAAACGTAGGTTACGCTCCTGTTTTACCTGTATTTCAGATAGGCTGTCGGCAGCCGTGACGCTTGAAAAGGCAGCGCCAAAACGAACACCTACACGTGGATTAAAGAAATATTTATATGCAACACCGGCCATTGGCCTGTATCCGTAACTCGGAAACATTTTATCCTGTAAATCGCCATAATAGTTTGCAACACCGGCACTTAGACCTATTTCGTGATGCGACTGGGCGAAGGTAGTAAACGGCGCGAGCAGAGCTAAGGAGAGTATAAAACGTTTCAAAGCCTAAAAGTTTTGTTAACAGATATAACCGAAAGATAAAAACAATTTTCGAAAAACAAAACCCGCTAATATATACTGTCCAAATATATTAAATGACTACCAATGTATTATTGCCTGCCATGTAAGTCATGTGTCATTTTTTGTCATAAGATATGATGGCAAATTAATATGGTTTTTAATCTGCTTTTAATGAATGTAGAACTACGGGCGGAAACCTTATTTTTGCGCTCATTATTATTATAATAGATGGATCTTATCAAGGAATTTCAGGAAAGAGGGCTTATACAGGATATAATGCCGGGTACGCAAGAGCAACTGAACAAGGAAATGACCTCCGGCTACGTGGGTTTTGACCCTACGGCCGATAGCCTGCATGTGGGCCACTTGCTGCCGGTTACCATTTTAATGCGCTTGCAAAGGGCCGGGCATAAGCCTTATGCGCTGGTGGGTGGCGCCACAGGTATGATAGGTGACCCATCCGGAAAATCGGCAGAACGCAACCTGCTGGATAAAGAAACCCTGCAAAAGAACGTGGATGGCATCCGCGCACAGCTGGAAAAATTCCTTGATTTCAAAGCTGATGCCCCCAACGGCGCCGTGTTGGTTAATAATTACGATTGGTTTAAAGATTATAATTTCCTCGATTTCATCCGCGAAGTGGGTAAGCATATTACCATCAGCTATATGATGTCGAAAGATTCGGTACAGAAACGCCTGGAAACAGGTTTGTCATTTACCGAGTTTACCTATCAGTTGATACAGGGTTACGATTTCTACTATCTGAATAAAAAC
>CAMLKS010000270.1 GCA_946480675.1 uncultured Bacteroidota bacterium | reverse complement strand
AAAACTTCGGCGGATTCGGTGGCGGCAACTTTGGTGGCGGGGGTGGTGGTTTTATGCCACCTGCACCCGGCGATAATCCCGGTGCCGGCATCCGCGGCCGCGACAGGGATACCAGCGATTTTGGTGGCAGCAAAATGTTTATACCCAGCGGATTCCAGACATTGCCATCCAAAGCCAATGATTTCAACTTTGATGATGATGCGCCTATGCCACCATCTCCATTGCGCCAGCGTCCTATGGAAGATGACGATGCTCCTTTTTAAGAAATACTCTTACTTGCTGATTCATACGAAAGCCACCTATTTAGGTTGGCTTTCTTTTTTGAGGATAATGCAGCCTTGTATTGCCCCACGCCTTCCACCCTCGTCCGATAAACATATTTAAGCTCAGATAGTTGTAATTGTAACAATTAAAGGCATAGTTATTTAGCTATATGCGTAAACACTAAAACAACAACCATATGAAACGATTCATTGCATTTCTGGCATTCCTTGCATTCAGCTTTACATACCTGCCGGTACAAGCCGGTGATGGTGATCATAAAGACGGGGTAAAAATGAAAGATGGTAAAGTCTGGATGATGAAAGATGGCAAGAAAACAGAAGTAAAACAGGAAGTAACACTTAACGATGGTACAAAAGTAAATCCTAACGGCACTGTAATAATGGCCGATGGATCGAGCAAAATGATGCAGAACGGAGATATGATATCAATGGATGGCAAATGGCACAACCGCAAAATGATAAAAGACGAAAAGAAAGAAGATAAGGCGATGAATAAACAAGAGAATATGAAATAAGTCATGCTCTTGTAAATAATAAGAGGCCTGCAATCCCTGCAGGCCTTCTGTTATTAAATGAAAGTGATAACAGCAAACGATTATTACAACTGTTAATTCAAAACTGTATTTCACATATAAGAACGGTTAACTTTTGTTGCAAATAAATATATTTTTGTTCCCAACGCTGTTATAAGTTCTACGGTCTACTATGGCAAGCTATCGATATCATAGCGTAGTTGCCACTGTTTATTCTTATCAGATAGCCTTGAATGGCTATCCTTTTAGCTTGTATGATAAAAGAGCAAAAAAGCCTGCGAATTGCAGAAGAATAACTATGCCAATTTTACTAAGAAAAAAGCTAACATAGAGCACATAAGGTGAATAGCCGGGTATTCTTGCCCGGCTTTGCTTTTAGGCAAATTTTTACCTTTTTTGTCTTTTTTCAAATGCAGCCTGCTTCTCTTCATGCCTGCCCTTTGCTTCATCTATAGAATGGCTGGAAAACAAATCTTTATTTTTTTCCGCCAGCTGAGACAATTTTATATAAAACTGCTTCAATGTTTTCAATTCTTCATCTGTAAGGTCTTCAATATCTATCAGGCGGTTGCTGGCATGCTGATTGGCAGCAATAAGTTCATTTAGTTTCAATTGCAGGGCTAGCGTATCTTTGTTCTGTGAATGTTGTATGATGAAAACCATCAGGAAGGTGATGATCGTTGTGCCGGTATTAATAATGAGTTGCCAGGTTTCAGAATAATTGAATAAAGGCCCCGTAACAGCCCAGACTATAATAATGAGGGTAGCTATGATAAAGGCGGCTGGCCTACCGGTAGCCTCGGTAGCTGCTGTAGCAAACTTGTTGAAAAAGGATACAAAGCCGGATGATTTTTCTTTAGCTGCCATGGTATTATTTTTACTGTTTAGTAGTAAGATAAAAAATTATGCCTTTTGGCATTCATAATTAGTTACATACCAGCTTACCAACAAACACATAAAACAACATTAGTTATATATATTTACTGAAAACCAATTACTATGCTCTGGAAAGGAAGAAGACAAAGTGATAATTTTGAAGATGCAGGCCGCGGTGGGGGCTTCAGGATAGTGGGCGGCGGTATTGGTGCGCTGGTACTGGCAGTTATTGTTTATTTCCTTGGTGGTGATCCATCTCAGATATTGCAACAAAGCCTCCCGAATCAACAGGTTACAACAGAAACGACTGCCAAAGAAAAAGAAGACCAGGAGTTTGTTCGCGTTATATTGGCTGAAACAGAGGACGTATGGAATAAGGTATTCCCTGAAAAATTCGGAACAGCTTATCGCGAACCTAAGCTTGTAATATTTCAGCAATCCGTAACATCTGCTTGTGGCGGTGCCAGTTCAGCAACAGGCCCATTCTATTGCCCGGCCAATGAAAAGCTGTATGTAGATCTGTCCTTTTATAACGAACTCAAGCAACGGTTTAATGCTCCCGGAGATTTTGCTATGGCATATGTCATTGCGCACGAAGTAGGTCATCACATCCAACATATATTAGGCGTATCTGACAAAGTGCAGAAGATGCGTGGAAAGATAAGTGAAACAGAATACAACCAGTTATCTGTAAGGCTGGAATTGCAAGCCGATTTTTATGCCGGTGTTTGGGCACACTATGCAGAAAAAACTAATAAAATACTGGAAGTTGGCGACATTGAAGAGGCATTGAACGCAGCCAATGCAATTGGTGACGACCGATTGCAGCAGCAAACTACAGGAGAAGTAGTGCCTGATGCCTTTACGCACGGTACATCTGCCCAACGCATGTACTGGTTTAAAAAAGGATATGAAAGCGGCAATGTAGAAGATGGTGATACCTTTTCTGCCACAACGCTTTAATTCTACTTATGCTTGTCGCGGTTTTGGTGTGCTTTGATAAAATCGGTTATGAGGTAAGCTATTAGCTTTGCATTAGTAGCTCCCTGCCTTCCATCCCGTAAAGTAGCTGCCCCTTCTGCAATATGCAGGTATATAGGATGCAGGCTGCGCGCGCACCAGCTAAGATATTGCCTGGCATGTACCGTACTGATGCCACATGGCGTTATTGCACTCGACAATACATTTTCTATACAGTCCACATCAATTTCAATGCCTGTAGGCTTGCCATAGGCGCGGTCTATAGCATTCCTTACAGCCTCATAATAGCTTAGCTTTTCCCTGATAAATATGTCTTCATAAAAGGAAAAATGCAGATCAGGATCATCTTTTAACTCATCTAATATATCCTGCGCATTGTAATTTTCATGCAAGCCCACTACTTCATATTTACACAAATAGCCTTCCCTGTGTGCATACCTGAAGCCGTTTCCACTATGCCTGCCTTCCATCTGCCTGTAATCTGAATGCGCATCAAGGTTAATGCAGTTCAACGGTTTATTGATCGCTAAGGATGCACCTTTTAATATAGGATAAGCATTATTATGGCCTCCACCTATTATTATCGGCACCTTGCCAGCCTCTACTATTTCTTTTATAACAGGGAAAACCGCATCATCAATAATGCTCACCATATTACGAAGCTCTATTGCTTCCAGCGTTTCAGAAGCATTCATTTCCTCTGTAAAATCGAATGCACCCAGCACTAGTATTTCTTCCCCTTGCAGCATATTAGTATCCTGCACATTCAGCAGTGATTTTAATGCTAACGGCCATATGGTATGCGCACCGCCTACCCCACCATTGGCACGCACACCTATATCTTCAGGTATACCTATTATTACAAATTTTGCACTATGGTCTTTTAATGAACCACCAGCCCCCGTTGTCTGAACTTTTTCTCCCAATTTAATCTCGCCTTCCCTGAAAGAAACCAGGTTTTGTATATCCTCTTTAGTAGCTGTAAGAAATTTCGCCATTACTTTGTTTTAGATGTTGCCCATTTTTCCATAAGTTCTTCCAGCATGCTGAGTGGTAATCCGCCATGCTGTAATACTTCATCATGAAATTCAGCAATGTCAAATTTAGAACCTAATTGCTGTTGTTGTTTATTGCGGATGGCACTTATAGTAAGTTGCCCAATTTTATAGGACAAAGCTTGTCCCGGTATCGCCATATAACGCTCTATTTCCGCTGTTGCTTCCTCTTCTGATATTCTTTCATGGGCACGCATATAGGCTATGGCCTGTTCTCTGCTCATGCCTTTATCATGTATTCCTACATCTACCACCAACCTTATTGCGCGGTGCATGGCATCGCTCAGGTGGCCAAAGTATTGGTAGGGATTCTTATACAGCCCCAATTCTTTACCGAGGGTTTCGCTATACAATGCCCAGCCTTCCCCGTAGGCACCATACCATAAAAAGCGCCTGAATTTGGGCAATGCCTTATTCTCTTGTGCCAGCGATATCTGGTAATGATGTCCCGGTATAGCTTCGTGGAGGAACAGGGTTTC
>CAMLKS010000269.1 GCA_946480675.1 uncultured Bacteroidota bacterium | reverse complement strand
GTTTTATTGTTAGTACTCTCTGCTATCAAATATATCTCACTGGTTGCGGGGTTAGGATATACTTCAAATACACGTTTTGCACTTGTCACTGTACTGATGCCTACTGCATTTTTGAACTGCGGTTGCACGGCTATATCTGAAACCGGCACACCAAGGCCTATATCACTTACCAGTGTCAGCATACCGTTGGTGCTCGATATGGTATAGAATTTATCATACACCGCAGAAGCCGTATTCGCTGTCATAAAACCGATGTTTGCAGAAGCCGTAGAATCATAGAAGAAGTCTATATCCGTACTCATATCTGCTATAGCCGATACAAAAATGTTCTGCCCGATTGTAGATGTCATACCACTGTTAGGCGGGTCAATTTTTACAAAGGCGCCCAGCGTATCATCTATACCAAACATAGTAGTGCTGGTAGCACCTTTATAGCTATTGGTATAGGCAACAGAACCTATACGTGTAGCTTTACCAAAGCTTACATCGCCTGTAGCATATACCAGCATGGTGTCTGTTGCGGAAATACTGCCATCCATAGGGTTCAGGCGATAGCTCATGCCGTTGGCACTGCTTACCACGCGTATCCTGTCTGCCACAGGGTTAAAATCAAAACCTACATGTGTATCCATACCCAGATTCAGCGTGCCTGCTGTACCCACAGCCATAGCTGCACCTGTAGTTGTGTTGATGGTATACAGTTGATATTGGCCGCTTGCCTGGTTATAACCCAGTGCATACAGCTCCATCGTAGCCGGGCGGAAGTCAAGGCCCACAATGGTTTGGCCTGCCGTAACACCTGTTATTGCCACATAGCCGCGCAGCATACGTGGATTATCACTGTCAAAAGATATAAGTGTATTGGTTCCTTTCTGCAAACCAAATACCATCTTACCGGTTACAGGCGGCAATATGCGGTTGATGCTGATAGCTATGTTTTTTACATTCAGCCCGCTGCCTATCGTTCCCAAGCTGGTTACGGTACCGGTACTAAGGTCCATAGTATACAGGTTGTCGTCGGTACTCACACCTACATTAGCAGCCAGGTAAGCCGTATTACTCAGTGTAACCGGGTCCATATACACATCCATGTCTATAGTGCTGGCAACTGCATTTACAACAACACCGCTGGCACCAATAGTATTTAATGTACCTGCATTGGGCGGGTCTTGCCTGGTAAGTACATTCAATAAGTAATCATAGTTGTATAAGGACGTTGCGGTTGCGCCCACATAGCTATTGGTATAGGCAACGGCGCCAATAGACGGCGATGTACCAAAATTGGGATCACCAGTTGCAAAATTCAGGTTAGCATCTGTAGCAGCTAGGGCACCTGTTTCAGGGTTCAGCCGATAGTTCATCATATTGCTGCCCGTCACCCTTATCCTGTCTACCACCGGGTTGAAATCAAAGCCCACATTCATACCCGTACCCAAGGTAAGTACAATGGGCGATGTATTGACTGCGGTAGCTACTGCCGTAGTAGTGTTTATTCTATAAAGTTGCGTATTGCCATTAACGGCATTGTAACCTAATACATATAGCTCCCCGGTTAGCGGCCTGTAGTCTGCACCTACAATGGTCTGGCCCGATGTAATACCGGTAATGCTTACCGGGGTGCTGATAACACCCGGTGATGATACATTGGCCATTGTAAATATCTTATCGTCAGCTGTAATGCCCACCAGTGTCTGGGCATGCGCACTCCCTAATAGTGCTGTGGTCAATAAAGACAAGTAAATTTTTCGCATCATAATCCTTCTGTTTTTTTGTATGTACGTAATCAATTGCCCGGCAGTTTCCTGCTTTCTTTTTGTTTTGTAATTGTAAAAATCTATGCCATAACAAAAACTAATGGCACTATAAAGCGTATAATGCCTACTTTTGCGCCGTGGCTGTTAAAACCGTTATAGCAAAAGCATACCAGGAAGCTCCTATAGAAAGAGTGCTGGGCCAGCAGGCCCGGGTGCTGCAACGCTTGCCACTATCTGTTCATAGCCATATACATGCAGAATATATACAGGTAAGCTTCGACGAGCAGGCCTGGCCTGAAGAGCACGCACGCCTTAACCTGTTCCCGGTTGCTGATGGCCAGTTTTGTGTGCAACTGATGTATTTACAATATCCTGCGCACCCAGGCATGGCAGACATCTGCTGGATAGAATTCAAGCCTGCCTTCTTTGAACAATTCCCGCTGTCTATGATCAGCAAGGAACAACCTTTCCGGTTCGACCAGGTTACAGAACAACAGTTTACCATTTGCAGCCAGTCTCAGGCGCTGCTGCAACAACTGAAAAATGCTACAGCTCTTACTTCCTTTACTACCTCGCTGCTACAGGTAGAACATATTACGCACTTACTGCGCCGCTCACTGGAATGTATTGCATTACCTTTTACCGTATGCCCCGTACCGGCCTGCCGCTTTTTGGCCAACGACAGCGAACGTGACAAGGTGATGGAAGCACAACGTGTGATTACGGCAAACTTGGATAATCCGTTAACGATAAAAGAATTATCGCGCAAGGTAGCTATGAATGAGTGCTATCTGAAAAAAGGGTTCAAAGCGCTTACGGGTAAAACCATTCATGAATACACGCAGGAACTGCGGATTTCCAAGGCTAAAGAAATGCTTTCGAAAGAAGGGCTTTCTGTATCGGATGTTGCTAATACACTAGGCTTCAGCAGCATATCTCACTTCAGCACCGCCTTTAAAAAGGCTACCGGCATGAAGCCTTGTGAACTGCTCCACTAATCTCTTATTTGATAAGCTTACCTATAACAGGAAATTTTCTCAATTCCTGCTTTTCCTGTTTCAAAATGTAGAATAGGTACGCGCCGAATAAAACCGTGCCCGTGGCAATCCTTAGCAGTGGTATATCCACTACCTTACTGATACCTGCCTGTATAGCATACAATAATAACATCACCCCCAGGTACCTGCCCATTTTAGGTACTTCGTAGGGTATGGGGTAGTATTTCTGTCCCCACATAAAAGAAAGGAGCATCATTACTGCATAGCATAGCAACGTGCCCCATGCGCAGGCATTGTAGCCCCATACAGGTATCAGCAGCCAGTTGAACAGTATAGTAACCACAGAACCGATCACCATAATGTAGGTACCGAAATAAGTACGGTCTGTTAGTTTATACCATACCGTTAGGTTGTAGTATATACCCAGGAAGATGTACGATAGCAGCATGACCGGCACCAGGTGAATCGCCTGCGTATGCTCACCAATGAATAAGCGCCATATATCCATATACAGCGTCACATTCAGGAACATCAGGGCCATCACTATCACAAACCATTTCATTACTCTTGCATACGTAGGGCGCGCATCCTTATCCTGCGCTATAGAAAAGAAGAAGGGCTCTGCTGCCATTTTAAATGCCTGTATCACCAGGTTGATGAGTACAGCCAGCCTTAAGGCCATAGTGAAAGAGCCAATGGCTTTTACATTTTCGCTATCGGTTGCGGGACTCAGTTCCATAAACATGACACGGTTCAGCGTATCGTTTATTTGCCCTGCAAAGCCTGCTATCAATATAGGGAACCCATACAGCAACACTTTTTTTAGCAATACGGTATCTATCCTTGGCTTATATTCCTTCCAACCTTTGAATAACAGTAATAATGTAACCGCCGCCTGCAACACATTGGCAAAGAGTATGAAGCCGATACCATAATGGTAATGATACCATCGTGCGAAAGCACCACCTGCCGCTGCCATATTATCGCCAAAGCTGAAAAGAAAAACTATGGTAACTACAAAGATGACGATGCCCACCACTTTGGTAAGCGCATATACGCGTGGCCGGTTATCATTTCTCAGTTTAGCAAACGGCAAGGCCGATAAAGCATCCAGGCCGATGATGGCCGCACACCAGCCTACATATTCCGTATGTTCACCCAGTTGTGCGAATGCAGCCACACTATCCCTGAACAGGAAAAGGCTTAACGAGAACAGTAGTGTGGTAAACAGCATGGCGCTGGTCTGTGTATTGTACAATACTTTGCTAGCTTCTGTTTTGCTATACCTGAAAAACGTGGTTTCCATACCATAGGTATAAAGCACGTTCATTATCGGGAACAGTGTGTAGATATAACCGTACTGACCTATTATGTAGCGGCCGGTTTCACCGGTAAGTGTATATGCAAGGTATGGAGTAAGGAGGTAAGTAAGCATGCGCGCAGCTATATTGCTTACGCCATACCAC
>CAMLKS010000268.1 GCA_946480675.1 uncultured Bacteroidota bacterium | reverse complement strand
CAGCGTGTACCAGGCCGATATTCATGAGCGCTTTGCCGACATGGATAAGGATGAACTGATACGCCGCCTGATATGGCTGCAGCTGCGCGAAACGATAGATGCTTACCAGGATGCAGAAGACCTGAATGCAGGCTATGCCAGCAAAGAGCCTAAGGCACGTGGCGGCAACCGCAACAGTGTGCGCCTGTTCATCAACCTGGGTATTAAAGATGGTATCTCTACACCTGAAAAGCTGTTGAGCTTTATCACAGAATCTACCGATATAGAGCCGGGATTGATAGACCGCATTACCGTGCGTGACCTGAGCAGTTTCTTTAACGTGACAGGTTCCGGTGCTGAATTTATCATGCAAACACTGGCATCTAAAAAATATAAGGGCAGGAAAGTAAGGCTGGAAGAAGCCGAGCAACGCGACCGTGAACGTAGTGGCAATTCAGGTTCAAGAACCTCAGGCTCAAGGCCATACGGTGGCGGTAGCAGTCGTAGCGAGGGCCGTGGCGACAGGGGAGGTTCACAAAAAGTTAACAGGAGATATTACGATAAAAAGTAATTCATGGTTGCTTTTTAGGTTTTTTTACCCTTTCTTTGCATAACAAAAATTTAATGTGTATGAGGCTGTTGTTACTAACTATGACATTGCTGCTGACAACGATGGGGGTTAAAGCCCAGCAGTCGCAGCTTGAAAAACTGGATAAGGCGATAGACAATGTAAAAAAAGGCATTGCCAGCTTTTACCACGACAAGTTTGAAGGACGCCGTACTGCAACAGGTGATATTTTTGATAACGACAAATTCACTGCAGCCAGCAATAAGCTGAAACTGGGGTCTTATGTAAAAGTTACCAACGTATCGAATGGAGAAGTGGTGTATGTGAAGATCAACGACCGCATGGCTAAGTCGAACACCCGCCTGATAGACCTGGCGAGTGTAGCAGCTAAAAAGCTTGACTTTCACAGAAAAGGAATAACAAAAGTAAAAGTAGAGGTAGTGCCTGCCGAAGAAGGTAAAACAGGCATACTGGCGCAAAATAATATGATGAATGCGACGGGTGCTCCTACCAAAAACGAATTATAGGGTAAACAATTAAGGTACAAAAGCTCTCCATTATGGGGAGCTTTTTATTTTTGTCCCGTCTATGGAGCTATTCTATAAGCTATATATAAAAGAAACAAGGCAAAAAGGCCGCGGTGTATTCGCTGCTGAAGATATACCTGC
This sequence comes from uncultured Bacteroidota bacterium, assembly GCA_946480675.1. The sequence goes on along the minus strand of CAMLKS010000268.1, from coordinate 3,004 downwards.
CGATACGCTGGTAGAATTATCGCCCGCCATTGTAATGACGCTGGAAGAAAAGGCACTGCTGGATAAAACCACTCTGTATAACTACATCTTTGAATGGCAGCCCGAAGGCGAACCGCCGCAATGCTGTATGGCGCAGGGGTATATCTCCGTTTACAATCACTCCTATGCTTCCAACTGCGAGTATTTTATGAACTATATAGATAAAACCATAGAAATACGCACCGTACGTGCCGTAGCTGCCGGCGATGAGCTCACCATCAACTACAATGGCGACTGGAATGATGAGAACCGTGTGTGGTTTGATGTGAAGTAGTGGCTTAATTTTATTGTAATTTCTGCAAAACAACACACCCGATGACAAACTGGACAGAAAAAGATAACGCACTATACGGTAGTTTCACCTTCAAAGACTTTTCAGAAGCCTTTGCTTTCATGACCCGTGTGGCCCTGCTGGCCGAAACGCAAAACCACCACCCCCGCTGGACCAATGTATGGAACAAGGTGGAAATATGGCTGAATACCCACGATGCCGGCGATATAGTAACAGATAAAGACCGTAAATTGGCAGCGGCTATCGACAAGCTACTATAATTACTGCTCTATACGGAATACCGGGTAGCACATGTGTACCGGCTCGTAATAAGGGGAGTTGCGATACACAAAGTCGAGCTGGGCCTGCCCATCGTTGGCAAACGTAGGATCCTGTTTTTTGTCGTTCAGTTTTTTATAAAGCGTCTTATCGGTTTGCAGCAGTTTGGCCGCTTCATCTTCAAATACATAATCGCTGTAATACTCCTTTTGCTGCAGCACCGCATCGAAGAAGCCCCATGCAAAAAAGGCATCGGGTGCGGTAGGCTCCAGCGTTTCTATGATATAGCGGGCAGCAGGCTGATTTACGGGTATGATATAATCACCCTTCAGCAGCTTCACACGTTGCTGGCTGCGGCTCACCTTTACATTGCTGTGCAGGTAGTGCCCTTCGTAGGGGCGGGGTGTGGTTTCATAATGCTCAATACGGTAAGCAGTGACCTGCATCAGGCTATCCTGCTGCACTTCTTGTAGCTGTATACCATTTACACGCAAACGCTCAATAACCCGGTGCCAGCCGCGCGGGATGATATAGGCAGCAGGCGCCGTTACGGAATCTTTTACGCGATAAGTATCGCGCAGTTTTACTTGCTTTTTATAAGGTTTGCTGCGGTCGTAATACAGGCGCGGCTGGCCCGATACTTCACTGGGCTTATAGCCCGCCTCATACCCGTGAAAGCTGATATTGGTATATCTCGTCGTATCCACCTGCCAGGCTATGGGGATGAATTTGCGTTGCAGGTATTGCTCTTGTTGTGCCTTACGGCTATTTTTTATCTGAAGGGCTTGTAAAGATGCTACCTGCAGGAAGCTGCGCATCAGCTCGTAAGTAGCTATAGTTCGGTCTTTAAAAGGCTTCAGCATATGTGTTTCCGGCACAAAGCCATAGGTGTGGAACAGCGTGGAAAAACCGCTGGCAAACCTCGGCCCTTCATGAAAGGCCATCCAGCCGCTATCGGGTGTATGCCCCCAGTGGTTTACATAAGGCACCAGGTCATACTTTTTCTTTTTCATATCGGCATAGATGGCGGGCTCCAGCGTTTGGTGCAGGTAATTGCCCATTGCGCCGCCCAACTTTCCATGCAGGGTCGATAGCAGTGTCATCACGTGCTGATAATCGGCACCATTGCTCACGTGGTTGTCTATAAACAAGTCCGGGTCCAGCATGTGGAACAGTTTAGCCAGGCTTTGTGTTTCCAAAGCATCCATCTTTATAAAGTCGCGGTTCAGGTCCAGGTTCTGTGCATTCCCACGAAAGCCATATTCCACAGGGCCATTCTGGTTGGCACGGCTATAGCTGCCACGGTTCAGCATACCGCCTATATTAAATACCGGCACTACGGCCAGTGCTATATTATCCGGCACGGTTATCTTGCCTATTGCAAGGTCGCGCAGTAGCAGCATACTGGCGTCTATACCATCGGGCTCGCCGGGGTGAATGCCATTGTTTACCAGTATCACCAGTTTGCCTTCGGCTTTCCATTGCTGCAGGTTGAATTGACCGCTGTTGGAATAATACACCACCTGCAGCGGGTAATAAGTATCGGTAGGGCCTACGATATCCATCTCTATGGTGCTGTACTGTCTATCCAGCCGCGTATAGTAGTCTATCAGGTCTTTATAAGATACCGACTGGGTGCCGCCGCTTTTTTCAAACGTGGTTTCAAAAGACCGGGCAAAACATGTAAAAACTAAAAACTGTGACAGTAGAAGCAGGCGCCATTTCATGCGGATAAAAATAGCTTTCATTTGCATGCCAAACCAGCCGTAAATAAAAACTCCCGCTTAAAGCGGGAGCCAGTTAACTCTTGTATTTGCACTGTTCCACCAACCATTATCCGGCCAATCGTAAGAGAAAGGCATAATAACCAATGTGGTAGTGAAGGTAGATTTCAACCTGCTATTGAAGTGAAGCACACCAAATTTTTCTTCGTTCCAGCTTTCGCCGTCTTCTGTAAGTTGAATATCACCAAAAGCATACATCAGCCTTAGCTTGAAGCATAGCCCTGCGAAAATACCGGCTTCAAATTTTACATAGGGTTGCGCGCCCCATTTCCTGTGTTTTTCACGCTTTTTCACTTCCAGCGTATCGTCCAGGTGTGTCGTGTTAAAGGTTGGCATTACGCCGGCCCCAAAGGTGGTGCAGAAACGGTGGTTCTTTTCCAGCCTGCCATCGTTACCAAATTTTAAGGAAAGCCCTACAGGTGCGGCCAGTTGTTTGGTAACACCGCCTACATTGTCCGTTCTTTCATAAAAGAAGCCCCCGCTACCTATCCCTTTCCAGAAGAGGTAGTTGTAAGCTACATTGATATCGGCAGTGATGGCCGCACGCCGGCCTATCAACGCTATACGGTAAAAAGTGCCGAGTGTTACGCCCAGACCACCTTTAGATGTGGTAGGGCTTTCATGGTAACCC
>CAMLKS010000267.1 GCA_946480675.1 uncultured Bacteroidota bacterium | reverse complement strand
GAGCGGCAATTGAATATGCTACAGCCCTTCAATACAGGGCTACGTCAGTTCCTTTTACGCACAGCTTACCTATCTACGGCTATCGGGTTGTGTACACATTTCGGATACAAGTATTATACATGGTTATCCGGGCAAAACATTGCATTACCCAATGTTGCTGCTATGCATCTGGCGGGTGGGGATGTATGGCTGTTCATGGCAGTAATACTTTTCGTTATTGTACAGATTGTAACGAGAGGGGTAGAGATTCAAACTGAAAACGACTTAACTGTTTAGCATATGCCCATTATTGTAAACCTCGATGTAATGATGGCTAAACGAAAGATGTCGTTGAATGAGCTTTCTGAAAAAGTAGACATTACACTGTCCAATCTGTCTATTTTAAAAACAGGTAAGGCCAAAGCCATCCGCTTTAGCACGCTGGAAGCGATTTGCAAGGCACTGGATTGCCAGCCGGGCGATATATTGGAACACCGCCCGGAATAACGTTGTCTTATATTTTGGAGAGGTATTCGTTTCTATCGTATGCTAAACTGATTCTATCCTTTATCTCTTCACCACGCACTATATCATACCGATAAGAATATTCAACGTCTTCACCATCATATGTGTCTGAGAGCAGCACTACAAAGCTGTGGGTATTAAATAGTATCACATGTGCATGTAATTGCCGTAGTAATGCATTCCCTTTTACAATTATCAGGTGAGCTACTTCAACCTCTTTCCATATGCCATCGGGTAGCGGATATGAGTGAACATGATTATGATTCTTTTCTATACCATCTATCACGCTGACTATCTTATCAAGATGCTGCCTGCCCCTTGTTTTCATCATGTAGTAGTTCACCGCTATTTTCGCTACCGACCTTACGAGCAAATCGCTGCCTACCGATACCTTGATAGAAATATGTTCGCGAATACCATCATTTTGCAAAGATGCTTCAATACTATCTGTATCGATGTAGGGGAATTTGCGTTTAAGCTCTGCTACTATCTGCATCACTTGCATAGCACTGCCGGAAATGTGCAGTTCCTCATCTTCCAGCCGTATGACAGGCGTGGCAGGATTGCGTACACTATCCGGCTTCGGCCTGTCACGTTTGATGTGCAGCGCAGCTGTAAGTGCTGCAAATTCATTCGCCAGCGCCGCATCTATGGTCATGCCATATGCCCAGTTACATTGCCTGCACAGTAACCGGTACGATTTTAAGACACCGCCTATCGAATTGGGAAGGATATGTTCCGCCGACTGGTTCTTTTTATTCAGTATCGTATGGCAACTGTAACAGGCACTCATGGCAGGAAGGTACGCAATAGTCGCGCATAGCCGTTACCTTTGCGCATGCAATATTTTGAGCGGCTGCTGGCATTGTTAAAGACCGAGCGCGAGGAGGACAGGAAAACCTATCAAAAACTTATTGAGACCACATCTGTAAACGAACGCAGGGCTAGTGGATTTACATGGTACCCGGTAGTGATAAAAGGCACGGAGATAAGCAAAGGCGATTATATCACGGTTGAGATAGAACGTCCTACGCACCGCGATATCAATCATCAGCTACGCTTTGGTGCGGCTGCTATGCTATTCTCAAATCATAATGCTAAAACAGATAATGTAGAAGGTGTCATTTCTTTTCAGAGTGGCGACAGGCTCAAGATAACATTACGCACCGAAGAGCTGCCCGAATGGGCGAGTGATGGCAAGATAGGTATCGACCTGCTATTTGATGACAACAGCTATGATGAGATGCAGAGCGCACTGAAATTTGCAGATGCCAAGAGCGAGAATGATAAAGAAAACCATCTTATTAATATTCTTACTGGTAAAACATCGCCTACGTTCAATACAAACCTTTCGCCTGTTGTAAACCCTAAGCTAAATGCCAAACAGAAGGAAGCTGTTAATAAAATACTTGCTGCCAATGAACTGGCCATTGTGCATGGCCCGCCCGGTACGGGCAAAACTACCACACTGGTACAAGCCATTAAAGCACTGATACAAAATGATAGCGGGCAGATACTGGTGGTAGCGCCCAGCAATACTGCTGTAGACTTGTTGAGTGAAAAGCTGTCGGATGAAGGATTGAATGTGTTGCGTGTGGGTAATCCTGCGCGCGTGTCTGAAAAGCTGATGTCGCTGACGCTTGATGGCAAGATGTCGCAGCACAGTGCTATGAAAGATATCAAGCGCCTGAAGAAACAAGCGGCCGATTTTAAGAACATGGCGCACAAGTATAAGCGCAGCTTTGGAAAGGCGGAAAGGGATCAACGCAAAGCTCTTTTTGATGAGGCGCATAAAATCATGAAAGAGGTGGGTAGTACCGAGCAGTATATCACCAACGATTTGCTATCGAAGGCACAGGTGATAACGGCAACACTTGTAGGTGCGGCACACTATACGGTGCGTCACCTCAAGTATCACACTATAGTAATAGATGAAGCAGGGCAAGCACTGGAGCCCGCCTGCTGGATACCCATTGTAAAAGCACAAAAGGTGGTACTTGCGGGCGACCACTGCCAATTGCCGCCTACTATTAAGTCGGATGAAGCGGCGCGTAATGGCCTGAGCAATACCTTGCTGGAAAAAAGTGTGACCCTGCATCCCGAAGCTGTTGTGCTGCTGGAAGAGCAATACCGGATGAATAAACTCATCATGGGTTATCCCTCACAGGTATTTTATCAAAGCCTGCTGAAAGCGCATGCATCCGTAGCAGACCATCTGCTGCATCCCGGCGAAGCGGCGCTTAGCTTTATAGATACTGCCGGCTGTGGCTTTGATGAAAAGCAGGAAGGCACCAGCATCAGCAATCCCGAAGAAGCGGCATTTCTGTTTCGCCATCTCACATCAATGGTTGTGGGCTTGCGAGATAATAATACATTTGATGGCTTTCCTTCTATAGCTATAATATCTCCGTATAAGCAGCAGATACATGTGCTACGCGAACAATTAGCTCATGTGCCCGAACTGCAGCCATATTTGTCCAGCATAGCCATCAATACTATAGATAGTTTCCAGGGGCAGGAGCGCGACCTGGTATATATCAGTATGACCCGTAGCAACAACGATGGTGTTATTGGTTTCCTGTCCGATACCCGCAGGATGAATGTAGCCATGACAAGGGCACGTAAAAAGCTGGTCGTTATTGGCGATAGCGCTACCTTAACCAGGTTGCCTTTTTACGATGATTTTATCAGCTATGCGCTGGCGCATGAAGCCTATCAAAGTGCGTGGGAATTCGCGGAGTAGATGACTGCTTTCGGAAAGTTATTGTAAACGTTGTAAAGAATTTTATACTCACTCACTATGGCAGATGCATCTCCTGTTGAAAAGCATATACAGTACGTAACCAGTTTTCAGGAACTTGTTACTACGCCATTCAGTGGAGCGGTAAATGCCATTTGCTGGAAGCGTGAACTAACAGGTGATTTTTCTGAGATTGTTCAAATGATAACGCTAAGCGGGAACATAACAGAAGTAGAGCCGGAAGAGCTTAGCAAACTTCAATTGAGTGCGCAAGGACAGTTGGCATGCAAGATTCTTTTAAACGACCTGGAGCTATTAAAAGCCCACGGCGCATCCCCGGTTCTTAATGTTATTAGCCATTATGATAGGGATGATACCTTCCCGTTCTTTCCTGCCGATGTGTATTCGTTTCATGTAGACCGCTCGCCCGTACCAACCGATACTTTTTTATGTACCTATTATGGTGCATCCAGTGAGATATTACCCAATGAACAAGGCGTTCAAAAAATACTTGTTCCCGAAATACGTAATCAGCTTAGAAAGTTATACGATGGAGCAGATGAAGGTTTCGAAGCTTTCTTAACCGAGCATTTCTTCGACTTGCACTACCAGGCTGTGCCCGATGCACGGCCAATAAGTTTAGGCCTCGGCCATATGTGGAGGTTAGCGGTAGATCATCCTGAAAGTAAGGTGCCTCCTTGCCTTCATCGCGCACCGGAAGAAAACGGGCAGCTTAGGTTGCTATTGATATGCTAACCTTACTTGTTGCTCTTCAATCTCCTTAATATGTTGAATTAGGCACAAAAAAATAGCACTTGAAAAATCAAGTGCTATTTGTGTAGGGAAAACTTTTATGTGAACTTATTCTTAACGTGTTAAATGGCATGAAACTATGAAAGCTTGTTAACCATTTCTAGCAGCTTTTCAAATTCTTTTTCGGGCTTTCTCCACCAGTTCGTAGACCATATTCTGTGGAACGTAAATCCCTCCTGCTC
>CAMLKS010000266.1 GCA_946480675.1 uncultured Bacteroidota bacterium | reverse complement strand
GTATTTTCATCGTCGTAATAAACAAAGTCGCTTTTGTAGGTACCGGCGGCACCGACCGAAGAAACCCCAAACTCAAATTTCTGCAGACTGCGGGGTAGCCTGCTTTGCTTTACGAAGCCTTTTTGTGCATTGGCACTGAAAGCTATAGTTAATAATACCAGTAGAGGCATCAATTTGCGGGTAATCATATACATCAATAGTGTGGATTCAAGCACAAAATAATACAGGTTTTTAATTAATACATCTGTGTTATGGAAATAAATGTATTTTTCATCTATAGAAGATATAAGCTACGGTATTGGCTACCCACCCATATACACAAATGACAGATGAAGCCCTGCTGGTGCAGTTTCGCACCAGCGGCGACAATGCCGTGTTGGGCGTGTTGCTGCAGCGTTATACATTATTGCTGCTGGGTGTGGGCATGAAATACCTGAAAGATAAAGACGGGGCGCAAGATGCCGTGCAGCAGGTGTTCCTCAAGGCTATTACCCATATGCCTAAGGAAGAGATACAAAACTTTAAAGGCTGGCTATATATACTGATGCGCAACCATTGCCTGCAATTGCTGCGCGATAAGCATTATCTTACAGAAGAGAGCGCCATCAGCCATGTGGCGGCAGAAGAAAGTGACAAAGACCTGCTGCTGTGGAAGGACAAAACACTGGAACAGGTGCAGCCCGCCCTGCAACAACTGGAACCCGCACAGCGGCAATGCATCATTCTCTTTTACCTGGAAAAGCAGAGCTATAAACAGATAATGGAACGCACGGGTTATACCTTTGAACAGGTGAAGAGCTATATACAGAACGGTAAGCGCAACCTGAAACAAATATTGCTACGACTGCAATGAGCGAACTGAAGGACATATGGAACAGTGGTGATGGCAAACTGCCTGAAGATAAGTTGATAGCTTACCTGGAAGGCCGGTTGCCGGCGGAGGAGCAGCATGCGGTAGAGCAATGGCTGGCGGAGGAAGGTATGGAAGCCGATGCGCTGGAAGGTCTACAGTCATTGCCGGCAGCGGAAGCAAAACAGATGGTAGCGAAGGCCAATTACGACCTGCACAAAACACTATCGGGCCGGAAGCGGCAACGTAAGCGTGCGATAAAAGATAACCCATGGGCATGGCTGGCCATAGTGGTGATATTGCTGCTGTGCATGGTGGCGTATGTGGTACTAAATATGAGTGTGAAGCAATGAGAACGACACTTGTTCTTTTCATGATTTGCATCGCCTGTATAAAAAGCTACGGGCAGGATGATATTGTTGTCATAAATCAGACTTCCGGCTATAAAGATTCTCTTGTGTTTTTTACCGCCGATAATTGGCTTGTCATAAAATACAATCCCCAAAAATATGGTAAACTACAGCTTAAGCTCCCAGATAATAATTATAAAATAGAGTTTGCAGAATATTCTAATGATACCTTTTTTGTCAAGTTATCACTTTATGGTATCCCGCTTGGGAAAAAGAGTTTTGATATAATAAATGAGAAAGGCAACATGATAAAGAAAGTAGCCTTTTCCCTGCATAAACAACCGGATTGTTATGTAGCACTTGAAAGATCATTAAGAGGCTCAAGCGTGATGCCAAGACATAAATTATCAAAATTTAAAGGGCTGCTGATCTTCTGGGAGGATAAAAATTATAAAGAAAGTGCCACTGTAAGTTCGTTTACAATTACAATTAATAATATTTATAACCGGGTTGAACAAACTTGGGAGATTAAAGGTAGTTTGTTTCCGGAGGAAATAATCAAATTATTCGCTCAGTTACCATCGCCCACTCCTATACGATTTAGTAATATTATTGTCGGTCTACCTCCCGCTTACTGTCCTAATAGACGTTTTGACGACATAAGTTATCTGATTAAATAAGTACCTTGCAAAGGCTTTACATATCCAGTAATTCATGCAATTAGCAGGTAAAAAGATAGTATTGGGAGTGACGGGCAGTATTGCCGCTTACAAAACACCGGAACTGGTGCGCCAGCTGGTGAAAGCAGGTGCCGAAGTAAGGGTACTGATGACCCGTGCCGCCGCCGATTTTGTAAGCCCGCTGGCACTGGCTACCGTTTCTAAGCTCCCTGTGTATAGCAATGTAGCCGATGGAGCGGCATGGAACAACCATGTAGAGCTGGGCCGCTGGGCCGATGCTATGGTGATAGCCCCCTGCAGCGCTAATACTTTAGCCAAGCTGGCTTATGGCCTGTGCGACAACCTGGTATGTGCTGTTTACTTATCTGCGGTAGCGCCCGTATTCATAGCACCCGCTATGGATGAGGATATGTGGATGCACCCATCTACCAAAGCCAATATCCAGAAGGTGCGGTCTTATGGCAATCACATTATACCCGTAGCACATGGCGAACTGGCCAGCGGGCTGGTAGGCGAGGGCCGCATGGCAGAACCGCAGGATATTGTGAAGCATCTGGCTGATTTCTTCGAAAAAAAAAATGATAGTGCGCTGAAAGGCGTAAAGGCGCTGGTAACTGCCGGCCCTACGTATGAACGTATTGACCCGGTGCGCTTTATAGGCAATTTCTCTACCGGGAAGATGGGTATAGCTATAGCAGAACGACTGGCTACCGAAGGGGCAGCGGTGACGCTGGTATTAGGCCCATCGCATGTGCCGGTACACGATGCCCGCATACAGGTAGTGCATGTGGAAAGTGCGGAGGAAATGTATCATGCCGCTACGCAGGCCTTTTCGGATACCGATATGGCCATTCTTTCTGCTGCCGTAGCCGATTACAGGCCGGAAGAAAGAGCCCCTGAAAAAATAAAAAAGCAGGGCGATACGTTAGATATAAAGCTGGTAAAGAATAAAGACATATTGGCATCGCTGGGCAAGGTGAAACAACCCGGCCAGTTGCTGGTAGGCTTTGCACTGGAAACAAGCAATGAAGTGGCACACGCGTTGGATAAGCTGCGCGCCAAGAATGCGGATATGATTGTTTTGAATTCGTTAAAAGACGAAGGTGCAGGCTTTGGGCACGATACCAATAAAGTAACTTTGCTGGATAAGAACGGCGACATGGAAGCCTTACCATTACTAGGCAAGCAAGAGGTGGCCGCTGCTATTATAAACCATATATTGAAATTGAAACATGCTGAAAAAACTGTTTAACATAGCACTGCTTGTTGGCTGTAGTGTAGGGGCGTATGCGCAGGAACTGAACTGCAAGGTGAAAATAATGCACGACAAGATACAGGGCGTGGACAAACAGGTTTTCCTGGGGATGGAACGTGGTATTACCGAGTTTATGAACACCCGGAAATGGACGACCGACCAATACCAGACCAATGAACGCATTGACTGTAACCTGCTGATAAACGTAACCGGAAAACTGGATGAGGATGTGTATGAAGGAACTATAAACATACAGGCATCGCGCCCGGTATATAACAGTAGCTATACCAGCCCTACCGTGAATTTTATAGACCGTGAATTCAAGTTTCGCTTCAATCAATTCACCCCGCTGCAGTTTGATGATAACCGTGTGACTGGTAACGATGCACTGACATCGAACCTGACGGCTACACTGGCCTACTATGCCTATTTAGTGCTGGCGCTTGATTATGATAGCTTCTCGCCCAACGGAGGTACCGAGTACCTGAAGAAGGCGCAGAATGTAGTGAACAATGCACCGGAACAAGGTAAAATGATAATAGGATGGAAAGCAGTAGATGGCAATAAAAACCGTTACTGGATCATAGACCAGTTGCTGAATCCCCGCTTTAAAGACTTCCGGGCTATATGGTATAACATGCACAGGCAGGGACTGGATAACCTGGCTACCAAACCGGAAGAATCGAGAAAATTGATACTGGAAACGATACCACAGTTTGTGCAGCTGAACAGGGAAAACCCCAGCTCAATACTCATACAGTTTTTCTTCAACGCCAAGAGCGATGAGTATGCCAGCCTGTTATCGCAAGCCGATCCGGCCGAAAGATCGAAATACCTGCCTATGATACAACAGGTAGATGTAGCCAACATTCAGAAATACAATAACGTTAAATAGCCGGATGAAGAAACTGCTGTGTGTTGCAAGTTTTCTATTTATTGCTACCGCCTGCAACCAGGTAGATAAAAGCGATGTGCTGCCGCCGGAAAAAATGGAAGGCATACTGCTGGATATGCAGATAGCAGAAGTGTACAGCACCATAGTAGATGACAGTGAGCATTATGTGACCAATAAAAACATGGATTCACTGGCGCGTTACTACAACGATATTTACCGACA
>CAMLKS010000265.1 GCA_946480675.1 uncultured Bacteroidota bacterium | reverse complement strand
CTTAACTGGTGCTTTAGTTATCACATTAATGATACCGCCCATAGCTTCCGACCCGTACAGTGATGATGCCGGGCCTTTTACCACCTCAATGCGCTCTACTATACTATTGGGAATACCACTCAATCCATACACGGTAGATAAAGCACTTACAATGGGCATGCCATCTATCAGTATCATAGTATATGGCCCTTCCATACCATTGATGTGTATATCGCCCGTATTGCACACATTACAGTTCAATTGAGGCTGGATACCATTCACCATCCCTACGGCTTCAAAAAGGCTGGGAGTGGGGTTCTTTTGAAAGAACTTGGATGTAATGACTTCTACTGGTATGGGGCTATCCTTTCGGGTCATTTCTTTCATGGTACCTGTTACTACCACTTCATTTAAGGTGTCGTTCTTATCCGACTGGGCATGTAAAAGGGTGGGCAGAACAGATAATAATGTAAAAGCATACAGTTTCTTCATGACTCTAAAATATCGTTAAGTAAAAGTAGTTTATATTTTTAGATTAACCTAAAAATATATTTAGTGATTATTTTAGAAAAAGAAAAGCCGCCCCTTTCAGGACGGCTCGCTATGGTAGTCTGGTTGTAATTAAACTTTAAAGTGAGAGAACGCTTTGTTAGCTTCTGCCATACGGTGCGTATCTTCTTTCTTTTTGAAAGCACCACCTTCACCCTTAGCTGCCGCTACTATTTCGTTAGCCAGCTTGTCAGCTATAGTTTTACCGTTGCGCTCGCGGCTATAACGGATCAACCATTTCATGCTAAGAGATATTTTGCGGTCAGGGCGTACCTCTGTAGGTATCTGGAAAGTAGCACCACCTATACGGCGGCTACGAACCTCAACTGCAGGTGTAACGTTTACCAGTGCGCGTTTCCAAACTTCGTATCCTTCTTCACCGCTCAGTTGACTTACTTTATCCAGTGCATCGTAGAATGCACTCAGTACCACTGTTTTGTTGCCACCCCACATCAGGCAGTTTACAAAACGAGTTACGTTTTTATCGTTAAACTTAGGATCTGGTGCTAAAGGGAGCTTTTTCGCTTGTGCCTTCCTCATCGTTGCAGATTGGCTTTAGTATTATATTAAATATTATTTTTTAGCTTTTTCTTTCTTCGTACCGTATTTAGAGCGGCTTTGTTTACGGTCTTTTACACCCGCAGTATCCAGCGCACCACGTACGATATGGTAACGTACACCCGGAAGGTCTTTAACACGACCACCGCGTATCAGCACGATAGAGTGCTCTTGCAGGTTGTGGCCTTCACCGGGAATATATGCTATTATCTCTACTTTGTTGGTAAGACGTACTTTCGCAACTTTACGCAGGGCAGAGTTTGGTTTCTTTGGAGTAGTAGTGTACACACGCGTACATACGCCACGACGTTGAGGACAAGCATCCAAAGCACGAGACTTTGACTTGGCGCGAATTTGCGTACGACCTTTACGAACTAATTGTTGAATAGTAGGCATTTGCTATACCGTTGATAAAAATTTGTGGAGTGCAAAGGTAACCTTTTTTAATAAACCAACAAAAAAAGATGAAAATATTTGTTGGCCTGTTTAAAGGCCCTGCAAAATACAAAAAAGCCGGCTCTCAACTGCCGGCTTTTTTTGATAACATTTCAGGGCGGGTGTAATCGATTTCCATGGCTGATAAGAGGTTAACGGGGCAAAGGGTTATGTTAAGGGCTGATGGTTCAGAAGGGTTGGATAAACACAAAGGTGCCAGTTACGGGTTAATATTTGAATGTGAAAAAACTTCTTTTCTATACGTGAAAAAACACGTGAAAAACTCTTGAATTACTGGCGTATGTGTTTAATCTTTACACTATAACAAACAAATACATATGAGTAAAAGGAAGAATGTAGTATGCGCTTTGCTGGTGGTTGCAGCTATGATGAGCGCCGGTTGCGGGGAAAATAATTCAGCCACCCAGGCGGATACGGCACCCCATCTACCCGTGGACAGTGCGCTGGCTGGAAAACTGAAAAGCCCATATACCTGCACGCCGCCCAGCAAGCGCGACCTGAATATGCAGCCTATGGTATTGAGCAATACCGAACGGCAACAAATGTCACTGATGTTTGAAGAAAAATATGCTTTTATTAAGAATGGCCAATATCAACACTTTCAGCAAGTGCAGGAGCCTGTTAAGGAAGCAGAGCTCACAATGATGAAGTCTTTTACTACAGATGACTGTACTACCTGGCCCGCCCTCCGGGTCTATTATGGACTTGAGCAAAGCATAAACAGGTTTTGCTATATATATGAACCGGTCAACCTGGTATTGGCGGGGCAAAGTGCCTATTACGACACCTTCGATGTGGTGGCTACCACGCCACGCCATTTGTTTATGATGCAGAATGGCAATTTTGGTGAGATACCTGAAGTACAGGCCATGGCATTGGTAGATAGCTATATGCAGCTTACCTACATCCGCAATGTGGGGGCATATGAGCACATGCAGGTCACTACCGATCCCCATGGTATCGTATTCCCGTTCGAAGAACTGGACGAGCTTGTAGAACAGAACTATATGGTATTACTGGAAAGACTGGGTAGGGTATTGGGCGAAAATGGTAAAAAACTGACATTGAAAGAAGTGAAAGAAACCTATCCCCTTGAAGGGGTTATATTCCATTGCGGTGCTAAAATGAGCAATGGCCGCTGGGTGCAAAATCTCACGATGTCGCCCACCATCAGCATGCCGCCGCCAACGCCGGGTATATTCACAGGTGCATCGGCAGATATGGGTATTTTGTGTCCACCAAGCTGTGAAAGAGTGTCTTATAAAGTCCTAACTGAATAACACGGACTTAGTATTTTTGAGAATGAGTATTTATAAAATCCTGTTTTATATAGAGATAGTTTCGGTATTTCTCACACTTGCTATAGGACTTTTTATGTACAACAGGATTTATACGTACATGAGAATCATATTGCTAAATATTTCAATTACATGTGCTATTTATGTGTATGGATATTTTGTATTAAATAATACATGGATAGTGAATGTTTACATGTTGCTAAATTTCTTATGCTGGGTGGCAGTATATTTTACAGTAACTAAAAAACGAGGGCAAATACTGCTTGCAGGTGTTATTTCCAACATTATACTTTGGCTAGTTTGTATAGTGAAGGATGGTATTAACAGCTTTGCGAATTGGCCAATGGTTTATGGTTCAATTATAACATTGATACTATATTTTTCAATGCTGCTAAGTATTTTCAGAGAATACAATGGTAATGTAAGAACGTTTCCCTTGTTGTGGATATGTGTGGCAACCCTTCTTTACTACGGATGTACTGTGCCATTATTTATACTTATTAACTATCTCATACGCCAGCGTCCAGAACTGAGTGTGCAAATGTTCCAGATAAATCAGGTGCTAAGCATACTTCATAGTTTTATGTTGGTCTACAGCTTTTATCTCGCACGGAAACCACACAATATCCAATTCCTCAAACAACGATATGTCCGACATTGACCTGATTCTTGCCATCATTATCCCCACATTGATAATCCTGCTGCTTATAGCAGGTGTTATTATCGACATATTCATAGCCAATCGCCAGCGCATCCAGCAGGAAGTAAAAATGGCCCAGATAGAAGTAGGCTATGAAAAAGAGCTGCGTGCAGTGGAAAGCGAAGTGCAGGAACAGGTAATGCAGAATATATCGCGCGAATTGCACGATAATATTGGCCAGTTGCTCACCTTCATACACCTGCAGTTGGAAAGGCATAAAATGGATGCCCCGGAGCAGGCAGCAGAGCTGAAATCGATAGATGATACACTAAGTACTACCATACAGCAGGTAAAACTATTGGGCCGTAGCCTCAATAATGATATGCTGGAACATCATGGCTTGCTGAAGGGTATAGAACAGGAGGTAGAGCGCCTGAAGCAATTAAAGCAATATGCCATTGTTTTTGAACATGATGAAACAGAACCTGCTCTGAATAAAGACCAGCGCCTGATGGCTTTCCGCATCTTCCAGGAAATAATAAATAATGCACTGAAGCATTCCAGGGCAAAAGAGATAAGAATTGATATGAGGGGAAATGCAACCTTCCGTTTATCGGTAACGGATAACGGTAAAGGGTTCAATCTTGAAAAAATGATGGGGAGCGCAGGCGGTATGGGTCTCCGCAATATCATTAAAAGGGCGAACCTTGCAGGATTTCAGAGTAATATTGATGCTGTTGAAAGTAAAGGGTGTACTTTTACGCTGGAGCATAAGGGCATTTAAATCCGCACGTTATGA
>CAMLKS010000264.1 GCA_946480675.1 uncultured Bacteroidota bacterium | reverse complement strand
ATATCATTTTTACGTTTTTTTTTAGTTATTAAACATTCGTAACCCATCGGATGCCATTACATTGCACACAGTCATCTTTGTATGCTTGCAGCAAACCGGGGAGACTTTGCGTAAACAACCGCCACTTCTCACGATACTGGTTCTCTACATCGGTCAGGTATTGCTGTGTTTCTTCCCTGCCATATATCACCCAGTTATTCAGCCTGTTAGTACGCAGGTGTTCTTCCAGTAGCAACACACGCGTTTTCAGCCATACAATCTCACCTACATAGGTCTTGGCCATATCTACCAGCAGTTGTTCATAATCACATTCACAACTGAATTCCAGGTTAATGCCAAATCCTTCTTTACCCGATATCTCCGTATCAGCATACCAGCCTTTTGTATAGCCACAGTCATTAGGCAACGTACCGTTGCAACCCGTAAAGCAGGTGAGGTAAGCGCTGGCCACCGGCACATCCGTACCATCCAGCAATACCCTTGCAAAGCTGCCTTTCACTTCATAATCTACTTTGTACGTATTTACTTTATCGGCTGCCATATCTACCTGGTAGGTCGATACCGTACCACCTGCATAGTCATCATATATCTTCAGAGTAGCGCCTTCTGCATCTGCAAGTGGGTACACTTTCACGTTCTGTATTTTCAGTTTGCGAAGCTTACCTTTTATACGGTTGTTCTTATACAGTGTCAACCCGCGCTCTTTTGCTTCTGCCGGAAAGGTGACTTGTGTTTTAAACTCGCCCGTACTATGCAGCTTGGCATCTAGCCTGGGCATTACATTATTCGCAGCCAGTGCGCTCATCAGGTCGTTACGCACCAGTGTGGTGGCTTGTGTTATCTTTTTCTTCGCCAGGTTCAGGCCGGTTACATACTCTTCATTGGCTATATGCGCCAGGTTCAGGATGCTTATTTCAGGGGCATCCATCAGGTCGAGCCCGCTGAGCGATGGCACGTTCTCCTCCGTTGTTATGTCGCGGATGGATATAATATTTTGTAGTTGGCTCATGGTTGATATGGTTTTCTTGATGAGGGTAATAAAAGCCCCCGCTACTAACTACGGGGACTTTCTTTGCACACACAGGGTAGGATCTATTAAGGGGCTGCCGTGAAGGAAATGTTAGTAATATCATTTATCTGCCCGCCCAGGCCGCTATAGCCGGTATAGGTGATCTTCGTACCGCTTACACCAAATATGTAGCCGGTGCTGTTATCGTTAAACAGGTTCTTCAGCTCTGAGATGTTGGCCACCGTAGTACCCGGCATCGATGTCTGCCCACCTATTTCCAGCTTATGCACATACAGCGGATAGCCTATCACAACATCGGTTTCAAACTCGTACACACTGCTTTCAGCAGGCGCTTCCGGCGTACCACCTGTAGGACAAGTGTATTGCACCGGTGCGCAGGTAGTGTAATGCGTTACGCCGTTCACACCCGGCAGGTTGCACACATTTGGAGGCATGAAGAAGATATCCCATTCCAGTTTCCATTGGAAGGTCCAGCGGTAGTTACATTTATCATAGTTGATAGAAAGGTCCCACAGCAGGCCGGTCAATGGGTCGGCCATTACGCCTTCTACATAGTCGGTACCACCACGTTGGTAAATGGTATCTATCGCATCTATATTATTCAGTTCTGTAGCAAAGATGCCGGCATTGCGACTAAAGCTTACAAACTTCAGCATCTGCGGGTCGAACGCAATAACATGCTCTTTCGTAGCATCGCCAAATGCATCGTTGATAAGGCTATCGTAGTAGGCATTACTGCGACCCAGCTGGCTTATGTTCTGGCCTTTATCATTCACGCCGCCTATCTCTACTGCCTTGCGCCAGTGAAACACGTCGGTACCACCTACGATGAAAGGATTAGAGAAGCCCGCATCGCGATACGTGCGTTCTATTTCCCACAGGCCCATCGGGTTCACGGTGCCATTCTCTTTATCCAGGAAGGGCAGCATGCGTGTAGTATTGCCATCGGGCAACAGGCCCGTATTGCTTACCAGCAGGCTGGCCACTTCGGTAGCCAGTTTACGGCGCACAGCAGGCAGGGCTGCATTGATGGCAGCTTTTGCATGATCGCTGAATGTATACGCACCATCCACATAGCGCACATCATCACGGTTCAGTTGGTACACGGCTGATGCGGTAGTACGGCCTACTTCAAAGAATACTTGCTTCGGTGCTACCACCGTACCTGCATTACACAGGCTCTCATTGCCCACACCATTGTCGGCACAGATGGGCGCATAGTAGTTTATCTTCAGCTGGCGTTTCTTCCCTTCTTCCGACTGCAGGTCGGTATCTATTATCGTTGTATTGAATTGGCGGGCAGCGAGCACAGCGGCCAGTACCTCGTACGGACGGCCCTGTTTTGCATATTGCAAAATGCTCTTTTGCGTAGCCTGCATTGCATTTTTAAAGCTCATGGCTTTTCAGGTTTTAAAAGTTAGTGAAGCCCCATACCCACCGGGGCATAACATTGCCATATCGCGCAGCGGGTACACCGCGCCATGCTGTAAACGGAAACTCTGTTACAAGGAGTGAAACGTATTATTTGAATAACCGCGTCCGGTTATAAAAACTAACTCATCAACCAGTCAACAAATCAACCGGTCAACTATACAGAAGCCCACGCTACAATAGCTTCCATGCCATTGTTCGCGGTATCTTCATTGCCCAGGTGTACGATGCCCGTGCCATACATGCCCTGCTGTCCTGCCTTAACATCAGCGGGCGATATATGCCTGGTATCATGCACCAGTATGCCTGTTTTATCTGCCCAGTTGCGGGCATAGTCTTCATCGCTCACCGGTTGGTTATTATCTGCCAGGGCCGGGTTGCCATCTTTATAAAATTCCAATCGTTTGGTATCGGGGTTATACTGCACGTCATAAGCGCTCTGCATCTTATAGCGCAGCATCTCTGCCTGTTCGTGCAAGTCGCCACCTTTGCGTGGCAGCTTTTCCATTATAGCAATACACCTCGCCGTTATATCACGCTGCGTATGTTTATTACGTTCTTCGCTCAGCAGTGTTTCGTAATGTTCTTTCAGTTGCTCCAGCTGCGTTTCATAGCCATGTATGGCTGTTTCCATCATCACCTGCCTGTCGCCTTCTGTGCTGGTTTGATTGGCTTCTACGGATGCTTTAAACCTTGTAAACAATTGCTCAAAGTTCAGGTCTTCTACATGTTTCTTTGTAATGCCCAATATGCGGCAGGCAGCACTTTTCACCGTACCCGTTACACGTGCCAGTGCATGGCTTTCCAATGCGGGTTTTAGCTGCTCTTCTAAAACAGGTGTAATGTCTGCCGCTACTTTTTTGTGAATAGCCTGTGTTAATGCTTCCGTATCTACATCCACATCGGCATCCAGTTCATCGTCCGCAACTGCTACATTTTCCAGTATTGCGGAAAGTAATTTGTTGGCTTGTTCTATTGAGATTTTCATAGTAAGGATTTTCGGGTTCATTAAATTCATTCACGGCTTTCACGCGAAATTTCGTTTCATCGCCATAGTATTTGCGATAGCTTTTTTCAGGGTAGAAAAATTCGCTGTTAGGCTTATCCGTTCCATCTTCCTGCAGGGCTACCAGCAGCACATAGCCTTGCGGTATGCTGATGGCTTCCTGCTGCACCACTATAATATCAGCTTCTGTTACCGATACGGGCGCTATTACCACAGGGGCAGGTACAATATCTGTAGCCGCAGGCGCAGCTGTTTTCTTTTGTTTCGACATGGCTTATACAATTTCAAATTCTGCGGGATATTTTTCTGCCAGTAGCGTAGCGGCTTTATAGCCCATCGTTACCGTACTGCCGGTCTTTTTATTATGCAGTTGCACGCGCCTGTTCTGCACATACAGCTTAGGCTCTATAGCATGTATATTCACCTGCGCGACTGATACGGGTTGTATGATCATAATATCCGCATCGGGCTGTGTTATGGCTATGCTGTCTTCCAGCAGGCGGCGGTAGGCACGTTCAGAAAGGCCCAGCGCCCGCAATTCATCAGGTGTCTTTCTCTCGTTATCTTTCAGCAGCTTCGCATCCCTGGGCGAGAACTTTTTATATTCCATAAGTGATAGGTTGATTCGGTTTACTTGTACAAATGTACAACAAAATTATTAATAGCAAAATTAATTTCAGAAAATATTTTTTTGCTGTGATAAAAAAAACATCTGAACAGCTACACACTGTGGTATGCCATGATGCGCACAAATGACAGCATAAACATTAAAGTGAGCATAATATATCAACAGATAGATGCTCCCGGCAAACATCCCAAAGCAACATCCG
>CAMLKS010000263.1 GCA_946480675.1 uncultured Bacteroidota bacterium | reverse complement strand
TGAAACATCCTTTAATGAAAATGCACAAATAGCAGCCTGTATTTTCAGTACCGATGGAAGGCTTTTAAGGAAATGGACGTATAAACAGGCACCGCATCATAAATATACAATCCCGGTATCCGATCTTGGGCAAGGCAATTATGTACTAACCTTGAGTGACGGTGGGCGACCTGTATCGAAAATATTTTCAAAATACTGATGCTAGAAAGCCCATCCTTAGATATTAAAGCCTGCAAAGCAGGCTTTAATTGTTATATTTAGTGATGAAAATTTTATTATATGTATAGAATTCTATTGTTGCTGCTATTGTTTTGGGGCAATAATGCTTATTCCCAAACAAAGACCATTGAAAAAAATGCCACCGAAAAAGATAAAATGAAACTTTACCCCAATCCCGCAAAAACCTATACAAACATATATGTGGATTGGGAAACGGCCCGTGGCTTTTCCATTACTATTTACGATATCGCCTACGCTACCCAGCTAAGTGAGTGGAAGATACCGGTTCGGAAGAGTTATCAATATAGCCTGGATGTATCGAAATTGCCGGATGGTAAGTATGTAATAAGCGTTATCAGTGACAAAAGAAGTTTGTCAGACACTTTGACCGTCGTGCATTAGTGCTTTGCGGTTAAAGAATTGTCATGGATTTTATAACAATTGTAAACGGCTTGTCAAAATATTGTCATAGGGTGGTCGCATTAGGAAAAAATCGTTAGATTTAGGTTAGATAAATTTTAATTGTGTTTGCATTTAGTTCACATTAATCGCCAGCATTATGAAAAATAAATACTTATTGTTATCATATCTTTTGCTGTGCGCATCACCTATAATAGCAGCAGAAGGCAGTTCAAATATGACATCGGGTGTAGTGATACCCGGTAGTTTTCCTCATTTTAACCCGCAGGTTGGCAAGACATCGGGAGTG
Source organism: uncultured Bacteroidota bacterium (assembly GCA_946480675.1). The sequence goes on along the minus strand of CAMLKS010000263.1, from coordinate 3,371 downwards.
GCTAAATTGAATTTTCGCCTGTATGCCAGAACTAATACATTACATAATGGTTCTGTGTTTGTTCCGGTCGATTCCACGCACTATGATTTTGGTGCAGGACGCGGCGGTGTGCTGAATTACGACATACCTGCCAGCGATGAGTCTATCTATTATGATGAGAGTTATACATACTATTACAACAATGTGATGGCTGCATATGGTAATAAGCTATATCGCAAGCAAACATTTAATTCTAATGATAATGTAACATCACTAACATATGCTACGTGGCGTACCAGCACCGGTGTATGGAAAGACTCTGCAAGGTACCTGTACGATTACTTGCCGGGCAGCAGCAAAATAGATGTTACCTATTTTCAACTGGCAGGTGCCGGTGGTATGTGGAACCCTCACGATCAATCTACCCTTACCTATAACGGTAATAATGTAGTATCTATCAGCTCACTTTCATACAGTGCCACTTTTGTGTACGATGCGAATAATAATATCATCTCTGTGGAAGATAAAGTTTCGGATCACGGCAGCGGTACCCAATATAACAATGAGCGTAAAAGCTATACATACGAGAATGGTGATGTGGCTACTTATACTTTAGAGAAATGGGATGCCAACACATCGGCCTGGGTAAAAAATAAGCGTTGGGAATATACCTATAATGCTAAACTGCTGGTATCGGCTATAGAATATAACTGGAATGGAAGTAGCTGGGAGCAATATGATAAAATACTATACACCTACAACAATGCCAATAACAAAACATCTGAAACCAAACAGGTTTGGAATGGCAGCATTTTTGTAAATGAAAGCCGTGAAATATGGGCTTATAATGACTTTGGCCTGCTGAAAAGCATTACTACCGAAGATTGGCAAAACAATACATGGGTAAATAAGGCAGGTAATACAGAGGTGCGCTATTACTACGAATACTATAGCCCTACCAAGATTGGGGAAGCAATGCTGAATACTGCATCGCTGAGTATGTACCCTGTGCCTGCTGTGAATACGGTGAACATTAAGCTGGATATGGGTAAAAGTGCTTCTGTAGCATTTGCTATATCAGATATGTATGGCAGGGTAGTAAAACAGTGGAATGAAGCCAATACATCTTTTTACCAGGGGCAGGTAGATATTTCTTCTTTGGCCGCGGGTAACTATATGCTTTCTGTAAATGATGGCAAAGAAACACTGTCTCAGAAATTTATAGTTGCTAAATAATTATAAAAGCTATTTGCGCGTCCCGCCCCTTAAAGGGCGGGATTTTTTTTGCATCGTTTTTTGGATGAGGTTTTATTATTTTTATTACAAATAGCATCTGCATGAGGGTATTTCTTCTAATGTTGCTGATAAGTGTTACCTGCACCTGCGCAATGGCACAAGATGGTGGAGATGAGCCATTGGCTGCACGTGTGCTGGCGCTTGACACCAACGTTGATATCGCCAAACGTTTTTGTGAAGCTATCGGAAGCATGGCAAAGGACTATACGCTCGCCTTTGTAGATAATGAAGTGCGCTACACGGTAAGGTATGTGTATAAGAATACCAAAGGTGAATCGTTAAGAATAGACTATCGTTTTTCGACAGAAACGGATTCAGCTACCAACAAGAAACGTACGGTGGTGAATTATCAGAAGATAAGTGGAGAGCTGGGGGTAATGACCACCATTTACAATTTTCTATTCAGTGCCAGCCTTACACCTGAAAGGGTGATGACATACAGCACGGAAGGCAGCCCCGTAAGCTTCAGGGATAAAACGTATGAGTATACTTTTATGCCGGATGATTATGAGCCCGGCTACTGGGTACTTACATTTCATTAGTGTTTAACATGTGTTTATTATTATATTTTGTGTTGTAAAGAATTGATTATCAGTTATAAATTCATGATTGCTTGAATATTAACGAAATACCTGACAAATAATGCTTTATTTTGCAGGGATACAAATGTAAATTACAGCTGAAAAGCTGCAATCATAAAGTTATTGGGGTCAGTCCCCTTATATTGTTTGTTTTGTTTGATAAAAGAATGCCACCATTTTTGGTGGCTTCTCTATTTTATATCCTATCCGTTTTTTGTTTTACTTAGGCAGGGGAAAAACACCGATTGTTAGTTTAGGTGGTGCCATGTCATAGCGTATCACTTTATCCGGGCCACTTATAATAGCATTTTGAAACAGCCATGGATACAGCGCAGCAGGTGGTGCATCTGTATCCACTTCCCATTTATCTGTATTTGCCTTAGATGCTTCTCTGTCGAAAGGCAGGCCTATTGCCGGGGTGGTAGCAGGGCTATCTATAGCATACAACAATGTTTTTCTTCTATGCTCATTATCTACATGCGTAAAGCATACACGTGACTCGCGGCCGCGGGTGGTAAAGCGGTAAGCAAAAGCATCATTTTTCATTAACCACCCCGCTACAGTGTGTATATTGGCTTTGGCCAGCTTGCCTTTTATGGTAATCGTTGCAGGTGTAACCTTAGGCACAAAGTTGATACCATTGACTTCACCTTCTCCATTTGCATAAATGATAAAAGGGTCGGATATCGTCACTTCTGCACCGACATTGTTGTATTGACGCGTGAGCAATTCACAAATGATGGAAAATTCTGCCCGGCCGCCCGGTACGATAGCCTGTACAATAATTTGTGTCCCATTCTGCAAATCTTTTACTTTAGTATCCGGCAAGAATTTTTGTAAAGAGCTGAATGGTAATTTAAAAGTACGGAATAAGCGCCCGTGAGGCTCCAGTTGCCCCAGTAATAATCCGGCAGGAGCCTTCTCGTCAAAGTCGCCATTTTTATAGTAGGTACCGCCTATAAAGCTAATGCCCATCATATCTCCCAATGTGGAAGGGTACATATAATCGCCACTGTCTTCCAATGCATTATACGCAATTTCGTCGCCATGCATAGACATGATAGTACGCAGATGGTATTGATAACGCTCTTTTTTAGCATCTGGTTTTATTTTTTCAAGCACCGTCAGCTTGTCCATAAAGCTGGAAGTGGCTATGATTTCCATCGTGCCGTTTTTTGGGGCATATTCTTTTTTCCATTCTTCTTCAAAAGAGTGGTTGTAGCGCGTAATGGCATAACTGCCGTTTTTGCCACCCCCGGTAAATAATATCAGGCCATCGGGCATGCCCGGAAATATCTGTAAAGTGTTGGTAAACGATGCCGGAGATACATTTTCCTCTTTTTTCGTTGCTTTAATTTCTCCGTTCCTTTCCAGCGCCATGATGGTGCGTGTTTTGGCTACAGGGTCTCCTAGCATGAACAAAAGGCCATGGTCGGCCATTGCAGACGCAAGTACTATGGTCGATTTGCTCACGTCCAATGCAATAGTATTTTGCGGATGGGCTTCGCGGCCTAA
>CAMLKS010000262.1 GCA_946480675.1 uncultured Bacteroidota bacterium | reverse complement strand
ATGGGCACAAATGACAGCATAAAGCATTAAAGTGACCATAACGTATTAACAGATAGATATTCCCGGCAAACATCCCAAAGCAACATCTGGCTGCCATGTGCGCAGCACTGGCATAGCGTATCATAGCATTCCCCCACGCAGCAGCGTGTAGCCGGCTTCTAAATCGGCGGAGCCATAGATTTAGAAGTGCCTTTTTTCTTTGTTACTTTCTTTTTGGGCAAGCAAAAAGAAAGTAAAAGGCTGATATAAAGCACAAAAGCTGACCCCTTGGCATCCCCCCTTTCATTTATTTGTACATACAATAAAAAATGTGCTGCCGGTAACACTTACCAACAGCACACTGCTCAATTAACAACGCGTCTTTATTATCTGTTCTTTCAGGCCCTGCCTATCATATAGCCTGCATAGTGGGCACCAGCCTGCTGTAAATCAATATGCTTCACATCTTGTTTATTATCCTTAGCATCTGCAACCCTAACATGGTGCACAATACCAACGGTAGGAAGAATGTATTTAAACTCTTTATAGTGCAGTGAATCAGTACATTGCTGCACCTTATTGTCAAAACGCACGTAATCATTGAAGGTACCGGTCATGGCTTATGTATTTTTAGAGACTATTTATGATGCAAAACTATGCCAGTGAAAAAACGCTTTCATATTACCTGTTTGTTATATCATACAGTATTGCTAAAACACATTGTCTATCATTTACTTATCAACATCCATTTGCGTCGAAGACGATGGACCTGTTTTTAGGCGGGTAACAGATAGCAGCGGCATAAACTGAGACGATAGATACCGGCAACAACGACCTGAAGGCATACTTGGGCACTACAGCTGTTTCAAAAGCTTTATTATCAATCTTCTACAGCCTTATTCAATTGTAGCTACAATAGTGTGCGCTTATTATTCCACAAAAGCACCACAACCCGCAGCAGTGTGGCATTTCATACACATTCCTTTCCACATAAAATGCCTTGGACCGCTGCTTACGGGCACCGGCAAGGCAATCTATACTCAAACAAAAAAATCTCAATTACATAAAGCAACCGTTGGCTTCGTCCACCATTTGCAGTGCCTGCTTCAGCGATGTACGGTCTTGCGCCATGGCCGACCTGCCATCGGAGAATATAAACAGCAGGTTCATCTGCGCACTGGTTATCACCCTCCTGGAGCGTTTGAAGAAACGGGAATAATCTTTCTCTGCATCAAACTGCTCTTTTATCACTATCTGCGCATTGTGGCGAGTAGATGCATTCACTATATCAGTTGTATTGACACCGGGAAATAGTACGGCAACAGTACTTTGTACATTTGGCATTTTGCGTGTTTTTTACTTTGTTTTGAAATAGCCTTCTTGCGAAGACAGGTATCATTCCTGTGGTGTTTGGCACAGGCAGGGTTTGGTTGTGTTTATATGTGTTGTGTGTTTCTTAGTTGCTGCACAGCGCAGGCACTTGCAGTGCTTCTACTTTGGCCAGCGCTATTTTCAGGCTGTCGGCATCCTTTGCCAGTTGCGATGTGCCATCTGCAAAAACAAACAGCAGGTTTACATCGTCCTGGTGAAAGATGTGCCATGATGGCTTGAAATAACGGGTGTAATCTTTCTGCAGGCTGAATATCTCTTGCTTGGATATTTCAGTGCTGTGCTGCATAGAAGCTTTGGTTACTGCGGTGTTATCTACACCCGGTAAAAGAACGGCTACGGTGTTTAGTGTTGACATGATCAGAGTGTGTTTTTATTTTTAGTTTCAAATGTGTGTGTTGTTCGTTTGATGATGCAAAGATGCACCCAACACCACCCTGTAACAAAATTTTTCCCAACCCTTAACACCCGCTTTGTAACTCGATAACAATTCGTTTACAAATGCATTTCATTAATAAAAAATTGAAAATGAGGTAAAATGCAGTATGGAAAAGGGATGTAACCCCAAACCCCTAAAGGGGCTTCTTTACACAAATAAAAAAGGCTCAAACGAGAGCCTTTAATATCATAACAACATTACCGATCAACCAATCACCGAACCCTTACCATCACATAATACGGGAACTTACCACCGGGCATAAAAAACAATGTATCGGTGCTGGTGGTCTTTGCATTGAATAGTTGCCGGCCATCATTCATCAGGCGGATGTGTTCAAACTTCTGTGTCGTATCTACCGATTGGTAAAAGGTGCTGGCCAGTTGAAAGTAAGCATCGGTACTATACAGGTCGTACAGGAAATAATCGTTAGTAGGCACATTAAACAGGTTAGAATGTTTGTACACCCCCTGTTTCGAGAACTGCAATTCTATTTCATGCAACTTCTGTGCTGTATTCAGTGTGCTCCATACACTGTTGTTGGCGGCATCGTAGGCATTCACCGCTACCCAGCGTGTGTTGCCATCTATTCCTTCCAGGCAATATTGTATATCCTTGCGGTTGTCTTGTTTTATTATTTCTATGCGGCGCTCCGGCTGGGTGGGGTCGTAGTCAAAATCCTTCCACGGTGTATAATGCCAGTCGGAAGCGCTACGGTCTTTGGCCACCCAGTAGTAGGTAAACTTCCGGTATTTACCATCTTTCATCAGTTGGTTATTGGGGATGCCTATGCTATTGCCCGCGGCCACCTCCAGGTACATCGGCTTCGCGGTCCAGTCCGAATCATCGGCCACGCGTATGGTCACGTCTTTACCTGTACTGTTTACAAAATAATAGTTGGCCATCGGGCTCACTGTTTCTTCCTGCTCCCGCTTCTTGCAGCCCACAGCCACTACACTCATCAGTAGCACGTAGAAAATATACTTCATACCATCGTTTTGGTTCACCATTGAAGATAACCAATTTCAAAGGTATTAGCAAGAGGCACTAACGCTGTTTAACCAGCAGGTAATAAGGAGCACCACCTCCCAGCGATAAATACAGTGTATCTGTTGAAGTGGTATATAGCGGTGCTGTACCCCGCAGGTCGTTCGTCATACGCAGGTAGTTGCCTGCTTTTACTACCGGGCTTATATAATTAGGCGTATTCTTTAATACAAAAGCAGCGGTACTATCTACCAGCTCATATTCAAACCCCGATTCATGGCTACTGGCCCCCATGATGCTACCCATCCGGTTGAATCGTAAAATAACCCGCTGAAACTTCTTATCCGGCGTTAGCGTTGCCCATATACTGTTGCCATTCGTATCAAAGGCATTCACAAAATTCCATTGCGTGAATGCGTCCATACCATTCAGGCAGTACCTGGCATCGTTGCGGTTTCTTGTGGGGAGAATAGATATTTCACGTATCGTTTTGCCCCCTTCGGTTTTTACTATGTAGGGCTTCACCATCCATTGCGCAGGTGTTTTCAAGTACCAGTCGCCCATACTAAAGTCATCAGCCATCCAGTACCATGCAGCATCATGAAGCACAGCATCGGTATACGCGCTGCCATTGGCGGCAATAGATAAGTATTTATATGCCTGCTCATTTGTAGTATCGCCTATGCGTACGGTTATCGGCACACCCGTCTTGTTTACAAACCGGTACTGTATGCTGTTATCTCTGCTCCGCACCATCACATAATACGCATCATCCATTCCTACCTTCATAAACAAGGTATCTAACGATGCACTGTAACGGGTATAAGATAGTGGCCGCAGGTCATTGGTCATGACAATCCCCGTTTTATCATTATTAGCAGAAAGCATAAAGCGGCTACTGCTATTACTTTCTTCAGCAAATGTATACGGCATGGTAGCCGTAGCGGTGCCATCATTGTAAACAGCATGTTTTGTATGGGTCAGTCTAACCGTTTTATTACGTGCTGATACCGGCAGTTTATCCCATATGCTCGCGCCACCAAAGTCTTTAAATGCATCCACAGCAGTCCAGTTGGTAGGCTCGTCTATACCTTCCAGGCAGTAGAGCAATTTGTTCGTTTCCGAAACAGGTGTTATAACAATATCCTCCCCCTTGCCATCCACCACCTTGACACTGGTATATCTCGGAAAGGCATTTTCACGCAGGTACCAGCTGGACATAGACAGGTCTTCGGTTGCCCAGTAGTAGGTAAGCGTTTTGCTTTTCGGAAATCGCGTAACAGGCACTACCACGCGCTCATTAGGATGTATAGTAAGGTAAAAGGGGGCGTTGACAAAACTATCTGCCAGCCGCACCACGACATTCCGGTCCAGCTTATTGGTAAACGATACGATGGGCACATCACTTACAGGCGTAGTAGTAGGCTTGGTACAGGCAGCTAACAGGCACAGCGCCGCTGCGCAAAAAAGGACAGGGAGAATTCTCATAACAGGTTCAGGTATTTAGCAAT
>CAMLKS010000261.1 GCA_946480675.1 uncultured Bacteroidota bacterium | reverse complement strand
ATTTCTTTATCAGCATTGGCTGCTGGGTTATATATCTTAGGCTTGGTAGTGTCTGTTTGTGCATAGTTATTTAGGCTCACAAATAGCAATGCTAACAAGCAAATGGTTGGTCTCATTTCTTTTTCTTCTTGCTTTTGCCAAATATGCTGAAACCCGGTGGGTCGTCGTAAGTCGATTTCAATGTTTGGTTCAGCGTATCCAATGAACCGCTGGTTTTACGGTAAGCTGTTTTATCATTTATCAGTTTGCCCATGCCGCTGTCTTCCGAAGTAACCTTTCGCACGCTGGCAGATAACTTCTTGAAGGAAGCGCCCAGGTTATTTATTTTGGCGTGTAGCGTATCATTAGCCAGCTTTTTCGTTTGCTGTTCGGTACTCCTGATATCATTACGCAGCTTACCGCCATTAGCTGCCATTTTCGATGTGCTGTTTTGAAGGTTTTGCAGGGTAGGCGCTATATCACCTACTTGATTACTCCATGTTTGGGAAGTGGCCTCATAATCTTTCAACTGCTTTTCCAGGGAAATGAGCGGCTTTGTAAAGGTGGTAAATAACCCTGTGGTGGTCATGTAGCGCACGCCTTGCAGGGTGCTGTCTGTAGCGCGCAGCAGGAGCTTTGCTGCTTCTACATATGGCGTTACCCGTACAGATGCTTCCATGGCAGTGCTGTCAAAGTCTGTTTGCAATACGCTTCCACTAGGGAGTATTTCATTGCTGTTGCCCAATTTTAGGGATATGGTCTTATCGCTCATCACCCCGCCGGAAGCCAGCATAGCTATGGTACCCTTGGGTATTTTTATCTTGTTATCTATTTCCAATACCACGCGCACACGGTCGTGCAGCGCCTGCAATTCTTTAATATCACCTACGCGTACACCTTTTATCTCCACCGGCGATGATTGCTGCAGGCCTTTTACATTATTGTAATAGGCCACATACTCATTGTCGTCCGGCTGCATATTGGTGATGATGAAATAGCCGGCTACCAATACCACCAGGGTAATAGCAATACTTATCCAGTTCCGGGTAGGCTTCTTTTTTTCTTCCATTTATCTGCAATGTGCCAAAAGTAGTATATAATAATCAAGCCATTGCTAATACCTGCGATGGTTATATCTTTTTTGGCCGCTGCTTATAGGCGGGCGTTTGCAGCTTTCTGTCGCCAGTGCTATCAGCACTAATGTCACAATTACCAGTGTTATGTTCTTCATAGCAGGTTAATTGTTTTAAATATAATCAATTTTTCATGTTTATTGTACTACTTCTAAGCCACTCGTCTTCAAAAAACTATTTAACAATACCTATTTAAAAATACTTACTGCCTTACTATGAACTTATTATATTTGTAGTCTCAAACATTTTTATGAATTTATTTGTAGGTAATCTAAACCCCGAGACCACCGAGCAATCCTTAGAAAAGATATTCTCTGAATTTGGTGAAATAGTATCACTTAAAATAGTGAAAGACAATGAAACCGGCATGTCGCGCGGTTTTGGCTTTGTCGAGATGGCAGATAGATACACAGCATTTGATGCGATTGATAACCTGGACATGACGTTTTTTGAAGGCCAGATCATATCAGTAAAAGAAGCAAAACCTAAAGCAGGCCCTGGTGGCGGCGGTGGTTTTAATCGTGGCGGCGGCGGTTTCAACCGCGGCGGCGGTGGTGGCTTCAACCGCGGTGGCGGTGGTGGTTTTAACCGTGGCGGCGGCGGCGGTTTCAATCGCGGCGGCGGTGGTTACAATCGTGATGGTGGCAACCGTAGCGGTGGCTTCAACCGTGAAGGTGGTGGTGGTTACAACCGTGAAGGCGGTAATCGCGAAGGTGGATATAACCGTGAAGGAGGTTACAACCGCGAAGGCGGTAACCGTGATGGTGGTTATAATCGCGACAGAGGAGGTTACAATCGTGAAGGCGGCAACTACAACCGCGATAATAACCGCGGATACAATAGCGGAGGTTATAACAATAATAACAACAACGATAATAACTAATCATAGAATCCGCCTTCGGGCGGATTTTTTTTGCTATGAATAGTATCCTTCTAATTATAGCGAATCACCGGCTTAGCTTTACAAAATCTTTAACAGGATGTGTAGTGTTACCTTTTTGTGTTTGAGGCATAAACAGGTATAACCAAAATATATTCCCATGCACATCCGTCATTTCCTTGTTATTGCCATTGTTTTGGCCATTGCATCCTGCAATAATAAAGACACTATGGAGTCTTATCTTGCCACAGCAGACTCTACACAACTGGCAGACCTTTCCGGCTTCCATGCAGGCTCGCGAAAAATACTCCGAACGGCAGATATGCAGTATCGCGTAGCCAATGTGGTGAACGCTACCATGCACGCCGAAAAACTGGTAACTGCCGCGCATGGTATGGTAGTGAAAAGCCAGATACACAACAGTATAACGTCGGTTAAAAATATGCCTTACACGTCCGATTCCTTAAAACGCACACAGGTATATACACCCACGGCACAACTGGTTTTGAAAGTACCGGCAGAATATGCAGATACCGTGATGCAGCAACTGGGCGCAATGGCACAGTTTACAGAAAGCCGTACCATATCGCAGCAAGACCTTACATACACCTATTTGTCAAACGCATTGAAGAATGAAAAGGCAGAACAGCAACAACCTGCTAAGGGAAAAGAAGCGTCTGTATTGGCATCTACACCTGAAGCCATTGCACAGAAGGATGCCCGTGATGAAGCGGTAGTAGACCGCCGCGTGCAGAACCTGCAACTGCTGGATGAAGCAGACTATGCTACGATAACTGTAGCCTTTGTGCAGCCAGAGATGGTAGATGTGCAAACCGTTATCAATCCGGCATATGCTACCCGCACACCTTTTGGTACAGAATTGCAGGTAGCTGGCGGAAAAGGATTGAATTTGCTGCGCGGCCTGATACTGTTTGCATTCCAGCTATGGCCTTTATGGTTGATGACAGTGGCCGGTATATGGTTGTATCGCATATTGCGCAGGCAGCCTGTAATGCTACCAAAGAAAGCTTAAGATGCTGTTGCCTGCACGCCGTTGCAGGTAACTTTATTTTGACCACATACAGGCAACTTTATTTTGACCACATATACGAAAAAGGCATGATGACCAGCGACGCGGAGTAACCATAATTGCCTCGAATTTCGGTACGTACCAGGTTATCCAGTCCACGCACTTTATTATAGTTTTCTGAATAGTCATATTCTGTTTCACCGAAATAAGCTATCACGCGCAGCTTGAAGGCAAGCCCTGCAAAAAAGCCCGCTTCTGCCTTTACGAAGGGTGTTATTTTCAATGGTGGGTTTCGGTTATAATCGGTAGAGTAGAGAATGCCCGGGTTGATACCGGCACCAATACCAAAGCAGGTTTTGTAATTTTTGTTGAGCCGCGCATCGCCTCCCATCCTGTACTCAATACTTAAGGGCATACCCGCACGATAGGTTTGGAAGGGTATTGAAAATTTTGTACCCGGCGTTATGGTTATACTATCATAGGTCAACTTACTTACGCTTGCCATCAGTTCCATATTAAATACCAGCATGCTGTTATCGCTCACTATCAGCAGCGGAAAGTAACTGCCTATATGAACGGTGAATGATTGCTTTGCTTTGATATCCGCTTTAAAGCTATCGGCTCTGTATCCGCTGGAATCTGCAAATCCATTGAACTGAATATCTGCTTTGCCACTTATCATTTGCAGTCCAACGCTCACTGCCATACGCTGTAAAAAGCGTTTATCGTTTACGGAGTTAGCCAGGTAATAATCCTGCATGGCGCTTCTATATCCGCCACGTTGTGCAACGGCTGGCTCGCTTATTGCCACAATGAAAAGAAGGAGGGCAAGGTATTTCAGTTTCATAAATGGGAGGTGTTCCTTAAAGATAGTTGAATTATTTTTTGCATGTAATGAGTTTTTTTAGGGGCCTTAACATTTTCATATATGTGTATAGCATACATTTGCATAAATGACTGATTAGTCAATTTTGTTTATGATACTACGAATACTCAAAAAAGTACTAAAGGTCACAGTCATAATATTACTGGTAATAATAACCGCTATTTACATTTTTATGCAACAAGCATCCTTCGGAAAGAATCCTTCCGGCAAACGACTGAAGAAAATAGAACAGTCACCCAACTATAAAGGCGGCAGCTTTGCCAACCTGCTACATACTGTAACATTGGCAGAGGGGGCGTCTTACATTGAGGTGATAAAACGTTCGCTGAAAAAAGATGCACGTCGTACACCTTCTAAAGCATTACCTTACCTGCCCTTCGATACTACAGTAGCTGGTG
>CAMLKS010000260.1 GCA_946480675.1 uncultured Bacteroidota bacterium | reverse complement strand
GGTTTTTCTTCGCCTCTTTCTTCAAGCATCTTCCTTAGCAAGGTGGCATTGGTTGAAAGCAGTGTTTCCTTCTTGCCACAGTCAAACCAGTTATTTACCCTGAAAGCAGAGAAAGGCACTCCTTCCTGTATCATGGTTTGCAAAGCATCGGTAAGATGGTATTCGTTATCTTTTTCTATTTCGGTATTCAGGTTTTTTTCCAGCGCGGCGAAGAGCTCTTTGGTTTGTTTGATGTAATAGATACCTACCATCGCCATGTTCGACTTTGGTATCAATGGTTTTTCTACCACCTTCAGCACATTGTCTTTGCTATCCAGTTCGGCCACACCAAAGCTGCGCGGGTCGTCTACTTTCTTTACACCAATCTGTGAGATATTGCTGCTGATAATATCTTTTACATTGTAATCGCACACCGTATCGCCCAGTACTATTATCACCTCTTCTTCCTGTACCGCATCTTTAGTAAGCCATATAGCATGGCCAATGCCTTTACGGTCGCTTTGGGTAACAAGTGTGTAAGAAAGATTGGGATATGTTTTAGCTATGTAGCGCTGAATCTTTTCGCCGAGGTAGCCTATTACGAATACAAATTCTGTAACACCGGCTTCCAGTAGTTGGTCTACAATAACACTCAGGATGGTTTTACCAGCTATAGGTATCAACGCCTTGGGCTGTGTATATGTAAGCGGTCTTAATTTAGTACCTGCACCTGCTACCGGGATAATGGCTTTCACAAAATTGGTTTTAGCTATTTCAGCTGTGAAAATACTAAAAACCCCTATTCATAAGCATGAATAGGAGTAAGACTTAACTTTTTTATATAGCTTATTCTGTTACCTCGGCCTCTTCACCATACATCTGGTGCTGGTATTTCAGCGAAGGTGATTTTATCAATGTACCCAGGTTCAACTCATTCCATTTGGCATCAACACTTTGTATAGTAGGTGCATCCGCAGCTATTACATTCGGCCATGGGCGTTCAAAACCGTCGTATTCTTTGTTTTTACGCGTACCATCCAGGCCTAGGATGTGCTTATCGGCACCACCGTAAAAATGGTCGCGGCGTGGGTCCAGGTTGTTGCAGAAGCGCCACAGTACATCGGCAATATCATCTGCTTCTACGGTATGTTCTACATACAGTATCATCTTGATACCTTGCAGCGAAGATTCTTTACATAGAGCATTGTGCAGTTCTTCCACATGTCCTTTGCGGTTTTTATTTATGGCAACAAATAGCACCGGTATTTCCCATTCGCGCACCAGCTTATCATTTAGCGATGTTATTTCTAGGTATTGGCTTTGCAGGGTTTTCGCGCTGAAGGCACTGTTCAATTTGAAAGGCACCAATGGTGCTGTCATTTCTTCTTCCCATTTTTTGGTGCCATCTATGCACATCTTGCCGCCAAACCCCAGCTTGCTGCAGCTATGATCCAGCACATCCATAGGCCCTTGGCTGAAGTATACATCAGTTGCAGGGTTCAGGTTGTCGAATACATATTTGGCCAGTGCTTTGTAGTCATCTATTTTCACTTTGCCATCGGCCAGTACCAGTATCTTGTTAAACATCATTTGCCCGGCACCCCACATGGCATTCATTACTTTCTGTCCTTGCCCGGCGTATTCTTTATCTATAGTAGCTATCACCAGGTTGTGAAACACGCCTTCTACCGGCATGTTCATATCCTTTATCTCCGGCACCATCGTCATTTTGATAGGTGCCAGGAAAATACGTTCTGTAGCCTTGCCTATCCACGCATCTTCCTGCGGCGGTATACCTACAATTGTTGCCGGATAGATAGCGTCCTTTTTGTGCGTGATGGCTGTGACATGGAAGCGCGGATAAAAATCCGGCAAGGAATAATACCCCGTATGGTCGCCAAACGGGCCTTCCCATATCAGTTCCTCATTCGGGTCTACATAGCCTTCTATGATAATGTCTGCATCTGCAGGCACTTCTATACCCGGTTGTGTAAGGCACTTCACCAACTCTACACGCTTCTTGCGTAGGAAGCCCGCCAGCATATACTCATCTACATTTTCAGGCAGTGGTGTTGTAGCGGAATAGGTATATACAGGGTCGCCACCCAGTGCTACAGCTACCGGCATTATCTTACCCTGCCTTTTATATTCATTATAGTGGCGGGCCGATACTTTGTGCTTATGCCAGTGCATACCCGTCATAGTATCGGTAAATACCTGCATGCGGTACATGCCTATATTGCGGGTACCATTCAGCAGGTCTTTAGTGTGTATGGCAGGCAGTGTTATAAACCTGCCGCCATCCTTAGGCCAGCATTTCAGTATAGGCAGCTTAGATAGGTCGGGTTTTTCCATCACCACCTGCTGGCATTCGCCACGGCCACTTACCGATTTCGGCATCCATGATGCAAACTTGCCCAGTTGTGGCAATACAGCCAGTTTTTCCAGCAGGCCATTCTTAGGTGCTGTCATGGTTTTCAGCAGGCCCTCTATTTCTTTGGCTACATCGTCCAGTTCATGCACACCCAGTGCCATACACATGCGTTGTTGGTTGCCCATGCTATTTATCAACAGCGGGAAGCCTGTGCCTGTATTCTCAAAAAGCAATGCCTTATTTCTATCGGGTGTTTTCGATACCCGGTCTGTTATTTCTGCTATTTCCAATACCGGGTCTACAAAGGTTTTTATCCTTACCAGTTCTCCCGCCTTTTCCAATGCATCTATGAATGCCCGTAACGATTTATATGCCATATATCTGAATACTTTGCCGGAATAAATAACCTTTACTCCGAACGGTGCAAAAATACGTTATAGTAGCCGCTATATGATAATTTTGCATCCTCGATATGATGAGGAAGGTATGGGTATATAACATAATAGGCCTGCTGCTTGTTCTTGCTATCTGGATATATTTCAGGCAGAAGAACGATAGCCATGTACGTACCATAGCCGAAAAAGTGCAGAACCCTGCCAATAAGCGGGCTATCGATTCCTGCATTGCATTGCTGCATACGGGTGATATAGTGCTGCGTACGGGCAATGATGTAACCAGTAACATGTTTTGCAGGGCAAATACTCAGGACAAGACTTATTCGCATACCGGCTTTGTAATAATAGAAGATGGGCATCCTTTCATCTACCACAGTATAGGTGGCGAGGATAACCCGGATGAAGTGTTGCGTCGCGATTCTGCTGCGCGCTGGTTCTCCCCGACACATAATAATGGTTTGGGCATAGCAAGGTTTCCGTTGACAGCTGAACAGATAGATACAGCAGTAGCGATAGCGCGCCGATATTACCATGCTAAAAAGAAATTCGACCTCGACTTCGACCTTTCAAATGATGACAAGCTGTATTGCACAGAGTTTATATATAAAGTATTAAATAATGCTACACGTGATACAGCCTATATAAAACCTACTAAAAGGCTGGGATATACATACATAGCGGTAGATAATATCAGCCGCAGCCCGCATGCAACACTCATTTGTCAAATTAGATATAAGTGATACCTTTGCCGCAAATAGCGTTAAGACACATTTATGAAGAAAGTATTTCTTGGTTTAGCCGCCCTGTTAATGATTGTTGGAATGGTAGGTTGCAGCTCCAACTCACCGAAACCTGTAGCCGAAAAATTCCTGACAAGTTTTTGGCATATGGATTATAAAGAAGCCAAGAAATATGCTACGCAAGACACAAAAGACATGCTGGATATGCTGGAGCAATTGTCTACCACCATGCCTGATTCTGATAAAGTGCATGCGCGTAATATAAAAGTGGATGTGAAAGATGTAAAAGAAGAAGGCGATAAAGCAGTTGTAACCTTTGTAACATCTGACATAAAAGATGAAAAGCAACTGAACCTGGTAAAACAGGATGGTCAATGACTGGTGAACCTAACCAAGAATGACAATATAGGTGGTGAGGAAGGCCCGGAAGAAGAGCCTGTAACTCAGGATACTACAAGCGCTGCCGTAGTGCCAGATACTACAACCGTTGCACAGTAAACATAAACGAAATGATATTAAAATGGCTTCCTTTTCGGGAAGCCATTTTTTATGCAACATTGCCAAAGAATAAATAGCAAAGCAATATGGAAGTGATGACCCCCACCAGGTCGGCCAGCAACATAGTGCCTATAGAATAGCGCGTGTTCTTGATAGCTATAGCACCAAAATATACTGCCACTACATAAAAAGTAGTATCGGAAGAACCCTGCAATATGCACGACAACCTGCCGGCAAATGAATCAGGCCCCAGCGTTTTCATGGTATCTATCATCATGCCGCGTGCACCACTGCCGCTCAACGGTTTGATGAGTGCTGTA